>DATJAY010000026.1 GCA_035515795.1 Candidatus Acidiferrales bacterium
CGTACAAAGCAACGCAAGGGCAGAAATAGACATTTGCAATTTAAACATTGCCATCCTCCTTTCTTAGTACCTCGATTGCGCGGTTGCCTGCACGTTGACCGAGCCGTCAGGGTTAAGATAGATGCGTAGATTTGTTACGACAGGGAAAACTGGTGCGTCCGGTCCGCCATAATAACCCATGTCGGAACGTGTTCCATCAGGGTCGTAGATATCCGGCTTACCAGCATCAATGCAAGGAGATCCGCCCGAGAGAGTGAAATCGGTGGAGGATGCAAATTGCGGATTAGACGAAATGTTTCCTGTTCCCACATACGTGCCGCCTGTCCCGACCACGCAATAAAGGTCATTGCTGGTGCCAGAGATATCTATGACAGAGTAAGCATTCGTATTACTGGCAGTATTTGCCCAAATTATGCAATTAATAAATGTGGCGGTTGTGCTTGAAGAGACATGGGCTTGAGAACCGTTTGAATTGCTATTTACCAAAACACAATTCTGAATGATTGCCGTGGTTCCACCGGTGGCGTCCAATCCATATTTGGCGCAATTCCATACCACACAATTCGTGAGTGTTCCACCGGACATCGCAACTCCGCGTCCTGTGTTGCTCGAAATTGCAAACCACATCACCTTGCCCGATGACATACTGACGGCAGGATCGCTGTTCGAAACAATTTGCGTGTACTCGTATCCTGATCCTTGTACCACAATGTTAGTTGAAATGTTTACCTGCTCATTGTAAACACCGGGATACACCTTGACTGTATCTCCGGCAAGAGCGGCGTTGACGCCGGCTTGAATGCTCGTATAAGAACCTAAGCCGGACTTGTCAACGATAAGAGTTCTTGCAAGTGTAATTTGTGTCGAAAGCATAATCACACATGCTGCAAGCAAATGAATTCTAATAGACATTTTTAACTCCTTTTAAAAGTTTTAAACTTTGTCATTTTCAATTGCCAAAAATGCGGGTGACCAGGACTGTGCCATGGTCACCTAACATTACCCCATCCGTATCTTAACTGACCTTCTATTAATGGCTTTATCCAGATCTGTGCTTCTTGAAGCAAGCAATCAAAATGCCTTTTGATACCTGTGAGTCTTAACGGTTCCAGAGGCTTTGTCGAAGGTCACAGTAAGTTCGTTGCACTTTTCTACACTCTTCGTCTGTCCGAAGTAGCCTGTATATAAACCTGAGCCGCTAGTTTTGCAGTACTTATAGATATACAAGACATTATCGCCAAGTTGCGATGTGGTTGTAGGGGCACCGAACCATGAGATGATTTGATCTTCGGTAGTTTGTCCATCCACGATCTTGGTGACCGCTGTTTCATCTATCGGATTGCCAGTAACTGCCTCCGATGTGGCACAAGATGAAATCGCCATCGATATAGATGTGGCGAATACGATGATAAGTAAGTATTTCATTATTAATTCTCCATGTTTTTTGTTTTTAAAAGATTTGACTTAAAGTCTGAACGACAGTCCCACCCTGATCACCGCAGTATTGCCATAGCCGACTTCGCCGTTCAATCCAAAGCCATGAGAGAGGTAATAGGTGGCACCGAAAAAGCCGCCGTAAGTTGCAAAATCAGATTGTGTACCGAAGTTCTCTGAGCCTAATCCAAACGATGAAGCGGACACTATCGCATAGCCAAGATATACTCTTCCATATAAATCCAGATTGGGCGAGTCTGGGTTGAAATGATCTGACAAACTAATGCCGATCAACATATATCCATAGTCCAAGCCATAGTCACCGTTGAACTGCCCTATTACATCATGGTATTGAGCATATCCTGCATATGCACCGACTGCCAAATTGTCGCTGATCGCTCTCTCGATTGACATGTCGATTGGTGGAACCGACATGGTTCCATCGAAACCGTTACTGATGAATCCGATTCCGGTTTGTACAAGCCAATCATTTGAAGTGAAAGAATGGTCCTGCTCCTGTGAAAATGCTGGTGCGGTTGAAAGCAGGAAAAAAGCTATTGGAAGAAATCTGAACATAATCCTTTTCATGGATCGTACTCCTTTTTCCCGATAAAGCGTTCGGGAACGACGTTTTGTTATGTTTGTTGATAGTGTTCTTCATGCAAAAAAGCTACTTTCCCAAAATGGCCGCTCTATCACTTGCTTTTACTCGCTCCTCGTTTCCGTGCATCATTCGCAATGCGAAGCTTAGCTTCTTTGCAGCGCTGTCGGGCAAAGCGGAATTCTTGGAGTACCATATTTAAGATTTGCTTCATCCTTCTTGGATTGTCCTTATCGCCGCGTAGGAGAGAGTAAATATATCCTTGCGATAGATTTAGCCGCCGTGCCACCTCACCACAGTTGATTAGATGGTTTCGCGGTTTGATTTTTGCATTTTGGTTTTGCATTTTGAAGCCGTAAAGCAAACGTAAAATAAACATATTGTTTATTATTGTCAAGTGAAAGACAACAAATTTGTGGATATAGACAAAAACTTAGTTGCCGAGAGGCTCAAAGAGTTTGCCAGGCGATTCGATAGCTTGGCTGAGTTAGCGCGCCTACTCGAAATGGAGTATCCGCAGCAACTTCAACACTATCTTACCGGCAGATCACTGCCCGGCTTCGAGTTGCTAGTTAGGCTGAGGAACTTAGGGTGTGACCCCAACTGGCTTATGTCAGGGGAAACGAAGTCTCCTTCGGCCTCTGCACTTAACGAAGAGAATCTTAAATATGATGATGAGAAAATGAGGCTTGAAGTAGAAGAAGAAATTGATCGTGTTTCAACGATAATTCAGCTCTGGCGAGATGTGGAACCGATCTCGGCTCGCGAACTTCGTCAAATGTTACGACGCTGGTTCATTAGAGTTATACGCAAAGAGCGGGAGAAAGCTGGGAAAGCGAAGAAGAAAAAGGTCAGCACGAAGTAAAAGATGTTTCGGGGGATTCAAGTGTTAAAAGCCCTTGAGAAGGAGAATATTTGACGTTTGGGGGCACTCGGAGAATATTCTTAACATTATTGATTGTCGATGACAACGGGTTGAAGGTACAATTTCTTGCTGAGAAACTAAAGTTGTACAATGTTAGTGCGGTAGGAACCCCCATTTTTGCCACGGACACCTTGCGTACCCTGAAGTTCGACCTCATTTTTCTAGACTACGATTTGACTTCCACCCATCATTAAGCCTAATCGAAAATGGAACAGGTATCTACATTGCTAAACGATTGAGTGATACGATCAACGAGTCAACACTGGTTATTGTACATTTGATGAATATCAAAACTGCGGAGCACATGATAGGCCTGACGTAAAATGCTTGCATGATCCATTTTGCAAGACTGCGGGAAGAACTTAGCATGAGAGACACAGACGAATTTCTTCGGAGCATTACCAAGAAGAGCTAATGTGGATTCACTGTCGTTCTGAAGTAATCCATTATCATCATTCCGACTTCTTTGCGAGACGGCATCGGATCTTTCCGTGAAAGGTAAAGCTTCTGGACAATTCCCATAATTTGCGTATGAACTTCTGCACGCCGTGAGTTTGTGACGGGTATGCCCGCCGATTCAGCAGCTTCTTGCCTTACTCGTTCGGCATAATATTCTTTGCAGAGATTCAAAAATGCAAGTTTGGCATTTTCATTTACGAACAGCGCGAGAATATCTTTCAAATCCACGACGTCTCTCGACTTTTGACCAAGATACGTCCTCTTACTGGACAAACAAAGAGTGTCTAACAAATTCATTCGAGCCTTCTTAAAGCGGCTGCACCCAAGCATACCGCATCAAACATATTATAGAAGAACTCTTCCTTCCATCTCCGGTCCGAATGCAAATAAGGCTTCAACTCCGGGAACTGTTCCACCATCTTTGTTGCTACCTCTTGTTTTCCTGCCATTCCATCGCCGCAGATTTCTTTTCTCACGGTGTTGGCTGACAATGTGAGAGTCTTGATCCGTTTCTTTCTGCCTATGGCGACAATTTCTTTAGTGAACTCATTTAGGACAGCGCTGTCCTTGTTGTTTGCGAACAATGTTTTTTCGACAACGAGCAGACTCGGATGAAAATCATCCAAGAGTTCTTTAATGATTTTCCGTCCTTCCGTAAGGATTTCGCGGGAAGAATTTCTTTGCATGATCGTTGCCACGCCATAGTGTACCAGCGTCTTTCCGTTGAAGACGGCGAAACCCATGTTTTGCGTGCCAGGGTCTATCGCTAAGATCCTATCGGTTTTCTTTTTCGTCATTTCTTAATTGATGATTGATCGACCTTTTGATTTTCCTTCAAGCTTGGTAAGACATATCATCCCAAGAGCGACTGCCTCAAAGGCTCTGCCCAAATAGTAGCTTTTGCTTCTTCGTCCCTTTTCAAGTTCTGAATAGAGAATGGGATACCTTGCGGCCACTTCCTCCATTAGGTGGGTTTTGTTTAACCTTCCTGACGATAGAAGAAATGCTTCGATTTCCTTTATCGAGTACTCACATACTAAGAGCCCTTTTCTCGCCGCCCAGTTTTTCAATCTCTTTGTGATTTCCATGAGGTTCTTGGAACTCCTTGCGGGATGCAGCTTCTTTATAGCGAGAACTTCTGATTTGTTGGTGTCCATGATGTCACTGATCATTGCGGTTATATCATGGTGCGCTTGATCGACTGTCTTTTGTCGCATTGATTTCACCCACCAGTCGTCCAGCTCCGACTCCCTAAATACCGCGATTCCTGTATGCCTCCACCCGGGGTTAACCGCTATGATCCTCGTTGGTTTGCTTTGCATAGAATTTGACGAGATACCTGAACAATGCCACTCGACTTTTCCTGATTCTCGAATCAGGAGTAGCATTTGTCTCGGATAAGACGTGTCTCAGGAATTCTTCCGGATATTTTTGGGCATAAAAGAGATAACGCCCGAAGTGGCGTTCGTCGCCCAGTGCCTCCATCAGGTCGTTAGCCAACAGCTCCTCTCTTGCTCTTAAGTCATCCTGGTCAGGGGTATTCTTGGTGGAGTACGATTTCTTTACATAAACAATATTATTGGTATTATTTCTTGTTCCCTTATTGTTGTTTGTGTTCACTTTTGATACACCATGATTCCTTTCTTTCGACAGGTGTGTATCGTTATTCAACACGGTTACCGGCAAAAGGTGGTACACTGTGGATTTACCAGGAGTTTTCCACACACTTATTAACTTACTTTCCACAAGACTTTTTATAGCTTTGTTTACTGACCCTCGTGAGCAGCCTATCCGTTCTGCAATGTATTTTTGCGAAGGGTAACAGCTTTGGTTTTTGTCAGCCATACTGGCTAAGAAGTGATAGACACCCACGGATAAAAGACCCATTTCTCTTGCATAAATTTGGATAATTGCCTTATCCAGCCAGTACCATTCGCCGTGTTTCATGGTTCGCTGTTCCATGATGTTAATTTCTTGAAAGATGTTTCTCAGACGATCCTTTTAAACCAAAGAACTTCTCCTCTTGTTCTTTTATTTCCTCCTTCAGAGAACAAAAAAGATCAGGGAAGAGAGCGTCGAACATAAACACACGATACAGAACGGCAAGACGGAACAAATTTATGGCGCTTGGAAGGCAATGTCCTTTCTCCCATCTGGATATTCCGCTCTGGTCTTTGAACTTAAGTAATTTTGCGACATCCTTTTGCTTAAACCCCCTCACTCGCCGGTATTTCCTGAGAAGGTTTGGTATCCTACGTCTCGACCACTGCGTTGATTTAACGTGAGTGATCCCCTTCCGAATTTTTTGGTGCATACTTTTAGAATATCAATCAGAGCCATTCACAATAAGGAGGGTAAAATTGCCGGATTCGGCAAAAAACCTGTTCAAAGCCTCCTAAACGCTACCAAGTAGATGCGTGTCGAGGTGTGCCATTTTAGTATTTGATTCGATTAAGTAAATTCATGAACGAGAGCTCCAATATTTAATCACTCAGTCATAATTAACACTCTTAAATTTTACGGAGGTTATAGTGGCACATTCGATACTTAGATTTATTTTCTGGGCTGGAATTCTGGTTCTTGTTTACGGCCTTTTCGTTGCTAGTCTTTTAGGATCCAATGCGGGCTCGTCGTACCTTACCTTTGGGTTTATCATCATTATTATCGCCATCGTGGTAGCCGCACTGCCTGATGTATTGAGAACTGACCAGGTCATTGACGTTTGGGCAACGCTCATTGAAAAAGCCAACGGCAAAGCAGACGAGGTGCTTGCCACCACTTGGGCATTCCTTAAGGAAAGCAAGGCGCCCGCTCTCAATATCGTGAAAAAGAAAATATCAACCAGTGTTTTAACGGGTTTAGTGGGAAACGAGAGGGAGTTCCTGGTCCTGACCGACAAACAGAGACTGAGTTTGCGGCAGTACCAGATTTTCATTAATTCAAAGGACTATGGAGAGAATTTGGACGTATCATGGTACCTCACGCGCCGTCCCACAGTTGGACAAGCCATTGCATCGTTGATAATGAGATCCGCTTCTACAACTAAGGACATAAGCGATCTTAACGTCTTCGACCAACAGGATTTGAGGGCATGCGTTACCAACGCCCACAATTGCTTGAGGAAAGCGGTCGAGAAAATAATGTTCGACACCGGCCAGGATCCTTCCAAGGTGGACTGGAAGTCGAAAGGTTTCTTGGGTATTTCCTAACTGGACCATTTGACGAAATGGAAACGGATCACGGAGAAATAGCTTGGGTTTTGTAGAAAGATTTCTTGACCTGTTGCTCGGCGAAGGAAGGCATAGCGAGCAAAGTACGACACCGGAAGAGGTTTCCTCTGAACCAAACATCCACTATGAAGAAACTGCGGGCGCTCTCGATTTGGGCTGGAGGTATTCGGAGGATAAGAACGAATTCCAGATGGCGAAGATCGCCCAACGGGATCGTGGAACACACATGTACGTCATCGGCTCGACAGGTTCAGGCAAGACGAAGTTTCTCGAATTCCTCGTGAGCCAAGACATCAAGGAAAGACACGGTTTCGGAGTCATCGACCCCCACGGTGATCTTATCGAGGACATCAAGGGATTCTTGGCAAACTCATATGAAGAAAACGAGCTTGCTGAAAGAGTCGTTCTCATTGATCCCACCGACAAGCAGTCCACCGTCACATTCAATCCATTGGAGAAAATGGGCGATGTATCAATCGCCGATCAGGTGAACGAACTCATAAGTAGTTTCAGAAAAATATGGTCGGACTCATGGGGCGCCAGGATGGAAGATTTGATGCGGAACTCCATGATAGCCCTCGGGGAATCAGGGTACACCCTGATTGATCTGCCTATCTTCCTCTCAAGACGGGCATTCAGAGAGATCGTAATAAAGAAAGTAACTCATCCAATTACCTTGGAATACTTCACTCGTTTCGAAGCCATGACCGACCGGGCACAGGTAACATGGGTTGAGCCGGTGATGAACAAGATAAATGCACTCCTCTCGGATGAACGAATACGGCAGATGTTTTCCGCCTCACAAAGCTCGTTCAATATAAAGGATGTTATTAATTCCAAGAAGATACTTCTCATTAAGCTCGATAAGGGAAAGCTGAAGGACTCCTCTGACCTTTTGGGTTCTCTGCTCCTGAGCAAAATCCAGATGGCAGCATTTTCGAGAGGGGATGTGCCACAGAGGAAAAGAACACCTTTCTACTTGTACATAGATGAATTCCAGAATTTCGCTTCGGAATCATTTTCAGTCATCCTTTCGGAGGCGAGGAAATATGGTCTGTCGCTTATCATGGCACACCAGACGATGGCACAGATTCCTGATGAATTGAGAAGTCTCATTTTAGGAAACACCGGCTTACAGGTTTTCTTCAGGCTCAACCGCCAGGACGCCTCACTTCTGGCCAAGGAAGCTTTCTCCTATTCCGGCTACGAGGTTAAGGGCGTAAGAAATCTTAGTCCTATCTACTGGACACTCGGTGAGGAATGGGAGAAGAAAACCGAGGAGTTTCAAAGTCTCCAACCACGGTTCTGCTATGTGAAGCACAAGATTCAAGGCGGCTTGATCCTGATACAGACAGCCGAGATAGAGGACTCTTGGGGCGTAGCTGACATGCCCGAGGAGGAGTTCTACGAGTTCATGGAACGACTCCCATTCGGAAAGAAATACCTGAAGCTGAGAGATGAGCTGTCCGCCTCTGTGAAACAAAGAACGGAACAAATATATGGCGAACTTCGGACTAAAGAGGAGGAACGGAAAAAGTATTTCGAAGCCAAACCGGCGCCTGTGGGAACACCTGTTTCGGAGCCAGCATCAATTCGCGAAACACCTGTTCTATTGGAAAAGGAAGCCGTGTTAAATACCATGGAGGCTCCGAAAGAGAAGGCGGAGACGCAGCACAGATATTTGCAGAACCTCGTGAAAAACATAGCCGAGGGTGCCGGATACCGGGCCACGATTGAAGCCACGACACCGGATGGCAATGGACGGGTTGACGTACTAATCGAAAAGGATAACGAGAAAATAGCGTGTGAAATCACCGTGACCACGGATGAAGTTCATGAACTCGAAAACATAAAGAAATGTCTGTCATCAGGGTACAGCGAAGTCATGGTCTGCTCTGAGGATAAAAGGAAATTAGAGAAGATAAAAAAACTGGCATCAGATCAGGTTGATGCAAAAGATCAGCCGAACATTCTTTTCTTCACCCCAGAGGATCTCGTGTCGTACTTCACTGGAAAAGGTACGAAAGATGTGGTCGAGGAAAAGAAAATCAAGGGTTACAGAGTCAAGGTTACGCATCCGGGTTACGATGATATGGAGAAAGCGAAGAAACGGCAGTCCGTAGCGGATGTGATACTCAAATCGTTTCAACGTCTTAAGGGCAAGAAATGAATTCCTATTAGGCAGACCATAGTATTTGTTATGGACAAATAATCGCCGTTGTTAAATGAAACAATCAAAAAATAAGGAAATATTCTTATGACACTTCAAAGAGCTACTCAGTATGCACTAACAGGAATGTGGGTTTATCTTATAATATCCCTTCTTCAGTCTGTCCTGACCTTCTGGGCCCCAGCTTTTTATTATGGGAACCTGACCCTTTTCAGAAGCCTCTGGATATTGACCATCATAGTCGAAGCTGTCCCCCTCATCATATTTTTCAATGCACTTCGGAGAGGACAGAGCGGGGAATCAGGTTCGTGAAAACTCCGTAGAGCCGTACTGGAAGATTCAAGATGAATGACTTCAACCGGATTTTTGGATCAGGCCCCGTAGGTCTGTCTATAAGCATTATTTTACTTCTTCTATCAAATTACTTGAGAAACACATTCAACATTCCAGAAATATTCGCCGACCACTATGCCATTCGTCTCGCTATATTCATAATCCTGACTGCTGTTTCCATTGCGGTCGTTGGCTGGAGTTTCAAATCTTTGAATCCCATGTTGAGGGGAAGAAACTTGATAAGAACAGGAGCCTTCAAGTATTTTCGTCACCCACTATATGGAGCTTTCTTGACGTTTTTCGATTTCGGATTAGCGATCTTATTAAACAATTGGGTCTTTGTCTGTTGGGCTTTCCTGTTGCATCCGATATGGCACTTCCTTGTGAAGAGAGAAGAAAATGTATTAACGGAAGCTTTCCCGAATGACTATGAAGAATACTGCAAGGTCACGGGGAGGTTCTTCCCAAGGTTAATTACAAAAAAGCAATAGTGAGATGACCGTCGCCCGTTTAGGCGATGAGCTTTACTACCTTTTCGGGGCAAATCGTTTCTTGTGACACGAATAAGCTTTACCTTAGTTCATCGAGCATTTCCATCATCGGGCCCAGCAATTCTTCGATCTTTTTCTTGCTGCCGCCCCTGGGTTCAACTACGTCCCTTTCCCAATGGCTCAATGCGCCTTGTGAAACTTTAAGTAGTAGCGCGAGTTTTTGCTGGCTCATTCCATGGATTAGGCGGTACGCTAAGATCTTTTGCCCAGTGGTTTTTGTCGAGAAGAGGGGCGGGATATAGCCCAAAAAATTGATAATCCTGGGATAATGTATTGCAAGGATATCCAGTTTGCGGGCTTCCCATTCACAAAGGGTGTTTCTTGAAACCTTAAGGAGGCGAGCAGCTTTTGGAAGAGAGAGGCGTAATTTAAGTCGTCGATTTCTCAATTGATCAGCCCAAGTTTTGGGATTTTCAACCATTTTTGGTGCTCTTGAGGCATTGAGCGTGATCCCCACTTTGGTAACACGACCTAACCCCTTCAACCCCACAACGATGATCGATTATCAATTGCCAGTAGTCAGCCATGTCACATTGAAAATCTTTGATGTGCTTGGGAGGGAAGTGGCGACAATCGTAGATGAGAAGAAGATGCCCGGAACATACGAAGTGAAATTCGACGGAAGCAAATTCGCGAGCGGAGTTTATTTCTGCCGGATGAACGCGGGGAATTATGTATCGACAAGGAAATTACTCCTTCTGAAGTAAATTTATTCGTGCTTGAAAAACGGCGGACCAAGTGTCCGCCTTTTTGTTCTTGCTGCGCGCCTTGTTTGAGCGAGTCGTGGTGGGTAAATTCCTGTGGATCACCGGGGACTCGAACCCCGAACCCACTGATTAAGAGTCAGTTGCTCTACCAATTGAGCTAGTGATCCTGAAGTCATAATATAAAATTCGGACGCTCGAAAATCAACGTGAGAAGGGAGGCCTGTTATGACGAAGCCGAATATCCCGCGCGCGGGAAAGAAAAAAATAAATCATATGAATCGGAATCATTCAGAAAAGAATCTTGAGAAAGATTATAGCACTGAGACTCATCTTATCTATGGAAAGTTTTACACCGAGAAGTGGGACTACTCTCATCATCTTGTCCCGCCGATAACGGCCAGCGCGACATTCCGTCTCGAATCCGCGCAGCGCGGCGCGCAGGGTTTCATCGATTTCGCACATACGATCGAAGGCGAGGAAATTTCCAAGCAAACACCGATCTACATTTACGATCGACTTGGTGAACCCAACAAGGATATTCTCGAAGATAATCTCGCGCTTGCGGAATCTGGAGATGCCTGCGTGACGTTCGCGAGCGGAATGGGCGCCGTCTCAGCTGCACTGGGGATTCTTACCGCACCTGGAGATCAGGTAATTTCTCACAAGATGCTCTACGGCTGTACGTACGAGTTGCTGACTCTATGGTATCCGCGATACAGGATCGACGTAAAGTTTCTCGACCTGACCGATCCGAAAAACCTGGAGCGCACGATCACCTCGACAACTCGCGTCGTTTATTTCGAGACCCCTGTAAATCCGACACTGGATTTGATCGACATCGAGGCGATTTCGAAAATTGTCAAAGCCGAAAATATCAAGCGACGGAAGCAGAACCGGATCAGTATCGTCGTGGACAACACGTTTGCGACGCCGTTCTGCCAGCGCCCGATCGAGTTAGGTGCAGATTTCGTGGTACACTCGCTGACAAAGAACATCGGCGGCTTCGGCACCGACGTCGGCGGAGCGGTGGTCGGACCATCGTGGAGCCACGACAGGCTCTTGCTTTACAGAAAAGATTTCGGCGCAGTATTGAGCACACGAAATGCATGGAACGCTCTCGTCTATGGATTGCCGACGCTCGCGACGAGGGTTCGTCAGCAGCAGGAAACGGCAGGCGAAATCGCGCGCTTCCTTTCTGGTCACCCGAAGATCAGCCGCGTAAATTATCCGGGGCTCGAGGAGTTCAGGCAGCATCCGTTAGCGAAGAGGCAGATGCATGATTTCGACGGGAACTTTGCACCGGGCTCAATGATTTATTTTGTCGTGAAGGGAAGAAATCCGGACGACAGCAAGTGTCGCGGAGAGAAATTGATAAATTTGCTTGCGAAAAATGCCTACACGATAACGCTGGCCGTCAGCCTCGGAAACATCAGGACCCTTATCGAGCATCCGGGAAGCATGACGCACGCCGCCATTCCGGGTGCCGAGCAGATCAAAAAGGGAATCGACCCGGGCGGGATGAGACTTTCGATTGGACTTGAAAAAGTGGACGACATTTTGCGAGATTTGCAGGAAGCATTGAACCAGATTTGACAAGAACCTTCATATCATCTGAAATACTTTTGAAAGCCGGAGTCGTGAATGCAGTCAGCCTTCGTGTGAAGGACAGGCCGAATTATTTCAGCATGAGACGAACCTCCGAAAAAGTCGAGGCGGATAATCGGCGGGAATTCCTGGAGTCCATCGGATTCGATTCGTCATCAGTTGTGAGAGGTGAGCAGGTTCACGGAGACAACGTCAGCTTCGTCGAACACTCGGGGAATTATCCTGCCACCGATGCGCTCGTGACGAACAAACGAAATCTGCTTTTGGGAATCTCCGTGGCAGATTGCGTCCCGGTTTTGATTGTGGATAAGGCGTCGCGTACGATTGCCGCCGTACATGCAGGCTGGCGCGGAACGGCAAAAGGAATCGCCGCAAAAACTATCGAGTACATGATGAAGACAATTCATTCCGACCCGAAAAATATTTTCGCGTTTGTCGGACCTTCCGCGGGAGTATGCTGTTACGAAGTAGGAAAAGAAGTTGCCGGGAATTTCTCGCCGGAGTATTATATTAAGACCCATGAGGACGGAAAGTACATGCTGGATTTAAAGCGGATAAATTTTACACAGCTGAACGAAGCCGGAGTGCCGGCCGATAATGTCGAAGTCTCCGACGTGTGTACCATTTGCGATGAAAACTTTCATTCGTACCGGCGTGATGGTGCAGCGAGCGGACGAATGCTGGCCGTCATAGGATTAAAGTAGGAGGTAATGATGTGCGGAATAGTAGGCTATATCGGAGACAAGAATGCCAAGCGAATCCTGATCGAAGGACTGAAGCGTCTTGAATATCGTGGTTACGATTCTGCCGGCATCGCGCTGCTTGTGGATAATCATGTCGAGGTCTCCAAGACGCCCGGAAAAGTTTCGAAACTGGAGGATTTGATTTCGAGATCCAGAGATTCGAAAATCGGGATCGGTCATACCCGGTGGGCGACTCATGGCGAGCCGAATTCGATTAACGCTCACCCGCACACGGACTGCAACAATAAGATAGCTCTGATACATAACGGCATCATCGAAAACTTCGCTGCGCTGAAAACCAAACTGATCTCGCTGGGACACAAGTTTAAAAGCCAAACAGACACCGAAGTGCTCGTTCATCTCATCGAGGAATTTTACAAACGGCATAAGAATTTAGAAATCGCCGTAAGGCTCGCCCTCAGGGAGGTCGACGGCACATTCGGGATTGTCGTGATGTCCGCGGATGAACCCGGCGTTCTCGTTGCGGCGAGACGCGGGAGTCCGCTGGTCATCGGCCGCGGCGATTCGGAGAATTTGGTCGCATCGGATGCTTCCGCATTGATCAGCCACACGAGGCAGGTCGTCTATCTCCAGGATAACGACATTGCGGTCATGACGTGCGATAACGTGGTGTTGAAAAATCTCGACAACGAGCAGGTCCAGAGAGACACCGAAGAGATCACATTTGATATCGAGCAGATTGAGAAGGGCGGGTTTTCTCATTTCATGCTGAAGGAGATACATGAGCAGCCCGAGACGGTTTTGAATGCAATGCGCGGGCGGCTTATTCCCGAAGATGGAATTTCGAAGATGGGCGGAATCAGCGGAGTGATTGATTCGATCCTCGGTGCAAAGAGGTTTATCATCACCGCCTGCGGAACGTCATGGCACGCTGCACTTGTCGGGAAATACGTAATCGAGCAATGCGCCAGGATTCCGGTCGAAGTCGACTACGCATCGGAGTTTCGCTATCGCAGTCCCGTACTTCTTGACGGCGACATTGTCTGGGCAATCAGCCAGAGCGGTGAAACCATTGATACTCTTGCCGCCATCCGGGAATCGAAGCAGGCTGGAATTCCTTCCTACGGAATTGTGAATGTCGTAGGCAGCACGATTGCGCGCGAGTCAGACGGAGGAATTTATATTCACGCCGGCCCTGAAATTGGCGTAGCCTCGACGAAAGCATTCACCTCACAGCTCGTCGTCTTGAATCTTCTGAATCTTTTCGTCGCGCGGAGGAACGGGATGTTAAGCGAGTCGCGCGGAAGAGAAATAGTGAAGGAAATGCAGGCGCTACCCGCAAAAATCGAATCTATTCTTAAAATGGACAGCGAAATCGAAAGTATCGCCGAACAGCTAAAAGAATCCCGCAACTTTTTGTATCTTGGGCGCGGCGTGAATTTCCCTGTGGCGCTCGAAGGTGCGTTGAAGCTGAAAGAAATCTCTTATATCCACGCCGAAGGATACCCTGCTGCGGAAATGAAACACGGCCCGATTGCGCTCATCGATGAGAACATGCCGGTGGTGTTTATCGCTTTGAAAGATTCTACGTATGACAAAGTGCTCAGCAACATTCAGGAGGTCCGTGCGCGAAAGGGGAGAGTCCTTGCCATCGCGAACAAGGCAGACGACAGGTTGAAGAGTCTCGCCGACCACATTATCGAAATTCCGGAAACGCTCGAGATGCTGAGTCCTATACTTTCGGTTATCCCGCTCCAGCTTCTGGCGTACCACATTGCAGTCAAGCGCGGGTGCAACGTGGATCAGCCGAGAAATCTCGCGAAGAGCGTGACGGTGGAATAAGTTAGAAACAAGCCGCCACGAGGGGTGCAGCTACTAACATCCAGTGCCCGATACCGAGAGACTGCAGCATGTCAGTTTCTCCTTTTCCGGATTGTGCAGATGAATGTTAGAGCGCATCTTGTCAGAAGTCACGTTACTGACGCCTCCTAAAACATTTGCCACGTATCAATTTACTTTTCATGTACCACTTTGTCAAGATTTTGACGATCAGGTTTCATAAACCCGAAATAAAATTAAACTTATTGCGGCCCGGCTATGTTATTAAATCGTACCACGAATCATCTGCCACAAATTGCAAGGACGTAACTCTTTGAATCACAGATACGGGTTCCTTTTCTCCATCACTCGCCTGATCGAGATAATGGTGCCGTTCTTTGTTTTATTCATATCATTCACATTTGCCAAATCCATTCCGCAAAGCGCCTATTCCGGGATGAAGTGGCGGCTGGTCGGGCCCTTTAGAGGAGGAAGGACACTTGCCGCTGCTGGTGTGCCGGGAAATCCATATTTATTTTACTTCGGTTCGGTTGATGGTGGAATGTGGAAGACGGAGAACGCCGGGGTCACCTGGGAGTCGATCTCAGATGGGCTAACTAATTCCTCTGTGGGAGCGTTTGCCGTCGCGCCATCCGATCCGAAAGTAATTTATGTCGGAACAGGAGAAGCCGACATGCGCTCCGATATTACTTATGGAGATGGAGTTTATAAGTCAATCGATGGCGGTTCACACTGGCAGCACATCGGTCTTGAAGACACCAGGCAGATTGGGAAAATCCTTGTCGATCCCCATAATCCTGATTTAGTTCTTGTCGCAGCTCTAGGTCACGCCTACGGTCCGAATATCGAACGAGGAGTCTTTCGAACTTCTGACGGCGGGAAGAGTTGGCAAAAAGTTCTCTATCAAAATCCCAACGTCGGCGTGATAGATCTCGGATGGGATCCTGACTATCCGTCCGTTGTTTACGCTGCGATGTGGCAGGCGAGAAGAACGCCTTGGAGCCAGTATCCACCTGATGAAGGACCTGGGAGCGGAATCTATAAATCAACTGACGAAGGTCTCACATGGACCGAAATTACCGGTTCGGGTCTTCCGGCAAAACCTTACGGCAGGATAGGTGTCGCGGTAGCAAACGGCTCGCGCGGCAGGATAGTTTATGCACTTGTTCAGGATTTGAAGAAGGGATCGGGTCTTTATCGCTCAGACGACGGAGGACAAAATTGGTATCTCACCGGAACGGACAAGCGAATCACCAGAAGAATGTGGTACTTTGCTCACGTCTTTGTCGATCCTAAAAACTCCGATGCGGTTTATTGCCCGGGTATCGCGCTGATGCGGAGTACGGATGGCGGAAAAACTTTCAGCGCGATCAAAGGTGCGCCGGGTGGAGACGACTATCATTATCTGTGGGTCGATCCGACAGATGACAGTCGGATGATTGTTGCGAGCGATCAGGGTACAGTGATCAGCGTGGACGGTGGGAAAAGCTGGTCAAGCTGGTACAACCAGCCGACAGGACAATTTTATCACGTTGCCACCGACAATCGGTTTCCTTACCGGATATACGGCGCGCAGCAGGATGCTGGTACGGTTTCGATTGCCAGCAGGAGCGACTATGGATCAATAACATTCAGAGACTGGCATTCGATCGGCGCAGGTGAAAGCGGATATATCGCTCCCGATCCCATAAATCCCGACATCGTTTATGGTGGAGATGTCTACGGAGGCATGTTCAGATTCGACCGGGCAACGGGGCAGTCGCAGGTTGTCTCTCCGGCGCTTCTTCCTGAATTCAGTAGACCAATCGCCGAGAGAAAGCTACGCTTCACCTGGACATCGCCGATCGTGTTCGATCCACACGGCTCGAACACGATTTACTTTGGCTCGCAGAAAGTGTTGAAGACAAACGACGGCGGGCTTCACTGGGAATCGGTCAGTCCTGATCTCACGAGACTCGACGCCGTTGGAGAAAACTCAGACTCCGCTCACAGCGGCTGGGGAGTCGTCTACACGATTGCTCCGTCGCCCATTGAGGCAGGAATGATTTGGGCTGGCACCGACGACGGATACATTCAACTGACTCGTGACGGAGGAAAACACTGGAAGAATGTAACACCGGCAGATATATTGCCATGGAGCAGGATAAGTATGATCGAAGCATCTCCGTTCGACACAGGTGCCGCTTACGCCGCGGTGGATAGACACAGATTAGATGATATGAATCCATACATATATATGACGACAGATTATGGTGAGCACTGGACGCGGGCCGATAATGGAATCCCGTCCGGATCGTACGTTCACGTCATTCGATCTGACTTGAGAACAAGAGGATTACTGTATGCAGGAACAGAAACCGGAGTTTATGTTTCGTTCGATGACGGAACAAACTGGCAGCCTCTGCAGCTTAATCTTCCGGTCGTGTCCGTTCACGATCTTGCTGTCCACGGAAACGACCTTGTTGCGGCGACTCACGGACGCGCATTCTGGGTGCTGGATGATTTAACCCCGCTTCAGCAGATGACAAAGAATGTTCTTGACTCGGACGTTCATCTTTTCAAGCCCGAGCCCGCGGTGCGGATAAGACGAAGCGAGAATACGGATACTCCGCTTCCGCCTGAAGAGCCTCAAGGAACAAATCCGCCTGCCGGTGCGATCATAGATTATTATTTCAAATCAACACCTCGCGGGCCGATCTCGCTAGAAATAGTCGATGCGTCGGGGAACGTGGTTCGTAAATACTCAAGCTTGAGTGAAAAAATGCCTGGTCCAATTCCACAGGTTATAGCCGATTACTGGCTTCAGGAGCCGGAGCAGCTTGGCACAAATGCAGGTCACAACCGGTTTGTGTGGGACCTCCATTACACGCCTCCTCCCGTTCACAACTATGATTACGGAATGAGCGTGGCGAATCTTCAGTCTGTCAGGGAACCGCAGGGACCGCTTGTCCTGCCGGGGAAATACGAAGTCCGGTTGAGTTATGAAATGAAAACATATTCACAGCCGCTTGAAATCGCGATGGACCCTCGAGTGAAAATTTCAGGTGAAGCATTGAAAGAGCAACTAGAATTGTCGATCGAAGTCTGGAACACAATTTCAGATGCGAATTCGCTTCTGTCTACTCTTGACACGCTTGGGAAGGAGCTCGATGAAATTCGGAGTGAGACTGCAGCGGATTCGGGGTTGCTGTCGAGAGCCGCATCGCTTGTTGGGAAGATTTCTGCGCTGAAAGATTCTCTGGCAATCGACGACATGTCAGGTCTCGAAGTAGATTTAGCGAGGGCCGATCGAGAGCCGACGCAGGAGATGAAAGATGCTTGTCGAGCCATAGAGACAAATCTTTCAAGAACAGAAAACGAATGGAAGCGAATTGAAACCGGAGAGATGTCCGAATTGAACAAAGAATTAAGATCTGCAGGGATGACCGAGATTGAGATCTCGAATGAACCGGCCGTGGATTTGGCGGTTCCGTGGAATCGTTGATTTAGATTCGTTGTGAGGTTGTTTTACAACCAAATGTGTTGGTGAGAATGCGCGAAGGCATTCTGTTTAATAAAAACTAAAAAGGAGGAACAATCATGACGCATATCCACGCGCTGTGGCTGCCGATTTTGTTGTCGTCGGTCGCGGTATTTATTTTGAGTTCAATAATCCACACGGTCTTACCATGGCACAAGGGTGATTATAAAAAGGTGCCGAATGAGGATAAAGTAAGGGACGCGATTCGTCCGCTCGCAATGCCACCGGGAGAATACATGATTCCGAGAGCATCGAGCGGCAAGGAGGTCCGCTCGCCTGAGTTTACGCAGAAGATCAAAGACGGACCGATTCTTCTTGTCACCGTGAGGCCGAACGGTTTGATCCCTTCAATGACCCCGAGAATGATCTCATGGTTTATCTACAACATCGTCATCGGAATTTTCGTAGCATACATAGCGGGACGCGCACTTCCGCCCGGCGCGCCTTATCTTCACGTGTTCAGGTTTGCCGGCGCCACTGCTTTCTTCTGCTACGTCGTCGCACAGTGGGAGATGCCGATCTGGTGGTGGCGCTCCATGAGCCTGACAATCAAGGGAACTGTCGACGGGCTGATCTACGCTTTGGTAATTGCTGGATTCTTCGGCTGGCTTTGGCCGAGATAGGGTAATAAGGCTTTGTCGCCCACCCGGTCTCTACTCGATCATCGAGCTGTTCCATAATAAGTTAGCTGAGTAGAACTTCGCCTGGCAGGATGCACATAAGAATTGGCTTCAGACTGAAGATCCCCTAAACCTCGAAGACGTCTTCATAAGTCAAAAGAAGTCTTTCCGAAACTATGGGAGGTGATTTTGGGGTTGCTGGAAACGATTACGGGCCTCCGGAAAGGGGTTGCGGAGTCACCGGAAGTGCCTGCGAGGTTGCGGAAAACGGTTCCGAAGTCAGCGAAAGCAGTCGAGAACCTCCGGAAAATGGATACGGAGCTGGCGGAAGCGGTTATGGAGTCGCGGAAAATGGTTTCAGACCTGCCGGAAGCGCTCACGAAGTCCCGGAAAATGATTGTCGGGTCGCCGGAAGTCCTTGCAACATCGAGGAAAATGGTCGTGGGATCAACCGGAGCGCATGAGAAGTCGCGGAAAATGATCACAGGTTCGCCGGAAACACTTGTGGGGTCTTGGGAAATGGATGAGTCGAGTAAATCGTGTCTGGTTGGAAATGGGGAGTACGGGCGCTAAATTTGTTACCAGTTTTGGAGCAAAAAGAGCGATCAGCATTGTCAAGCATCAAGCGTCCGTCAGGTGAGCTCATTTACAACAGGAGGCAGAATTCTTGAGCGCATGTATAGGTAAGGTCGTACCATTCATTTTTCTCGTTCTACTAACACAAATCATCCTCTGATTGCGCTGTGATCGAGCGTGACTACATATTACGAATGTTCAAGCTGCTTGGCCAGGCTCTGTCGCGGATTTTATTCTTCAAGGAAATAAAAAGGTACGATGAAGCGCTCGCCGAAGTAGACAATGCAGTGAAATCAATTCTCGGTTTGAACATCGACATGATCGAACGGATGCCAATCGCCGGACTCAAGGATATTCTCGGATCCGACCCCGCACTTCTCCATTCGAAGCTCTGTGCCGCCGGCGCCCTGTTAAAAGAAAAGGGAGAGATCTCGGAGATTCAAGGGAAAGTAGACGAGAGCATGAGACTGTACATGAAATCGCTGTCCCTTTTCATGGAAGAGCTGCCGGTGTTTGAAGATCTTGAGGAAGAAAAAGGGATTCGGGCAATTGACTTTGTCATAGATAAGTTGAAAGAATATGAACTTTCACCTGAGATGAAGAAACGACTCGCAGCATACTTCGAAAAGATGGGAAGGTACGACAAGCTGGAGGATATCTTATTCGAGATTACCGAAGAGGACAGAAGCTTTCTCCAGAACGGCATATCGTTCTACGAGAGACTTCTTTTGAAATCCGACAGGGAGCTTGAGGAAGGTCACCTGCCGAGGAACGAAGTCCAGGATGGTATTACGGAGCTGCAGAAGAAACTGATCGCAAATACTTGAACATTCGTTTTGCATGGCGCTATCAAGATTTGCGTGGTTTTCAAGTCCATAATGGTTAGATTCAAAAAGATTCTGTTGAACGGGCATTGCGACGCGAACTAATGCCCGATGTCCGAAGTTCAAATTGAAAACATAAAGGAGGAGGTATGGAAGTACATGTGAATTATTTGGCCGTGATTCTCGCGGCAATCGCAAGTTATGTCATCGCCATCATCTGGTATGCCGTCATATTCGGAAAAGCATGGCAGAAGCTCACCGGAGTAACCGATATGAAGCCGGCGCCGATGAACATAGTCCTTTCTCTCATCGGTTCGCTCTTGATGAGCTATGTTCTCTACCACTCGATCGCATTCGGAGATTATTACGTTCGAATGTCCGGAATCGGCGGCGGGTTGATGGGAGGATTTTTCAGCTGGATCGGTTTCATTGCTCCCGTCACCTTGATGACCAAACTCTACGAGAAGAAACCGTGGGGGCTCTGGCTCCTCGATAACGGGTTCTGGCTGGTGTCACTGCTGGTTATGGGAATAATCCTTTCGATCTGGATGTAAAGCACCGGTTGTGGCTGTGGAGGAGGACGCCTTAATGATGACGACGTCTTCTTCCAAACTTTCATTTCAAATAATACGCGGCTGAAAGCCATCCGCACCAGTGTTTGTACGAAGCGGGCGCGGTCGTCCCCATGCCGGTATTTTTCAGCGGCAGTACACCTTCGCTGTACGAGTCGGAGTATCTGAGCACCTTTCCATCGAGGGATTTGCCGGTCAATCTCTCGATAACTTTCTTCGTTGTAATCAGTCCGAACGGGACCGAATATTTCCCGCACCACAATGTGTTCTTCATCTCCGCAGTCAGGTCTTCTACTTTCCCGGCTGAAAGAATTCCATCCAGATCGTTATGAGCGATGCGCAAATCGTTTTCGGTCGCTTCTTTATGTGCCTTCGCGTCTTCACCGTATGGAATGTTGTTGAAGTCGCGCCCATAATGGTCCGCGTCGGACGACATGAGAAAGGCGATATCCTTCCCGGGAACGAGATGATTTTGTCTAATGTATTCCGAAATGATCGATGACAATTGATTTGAGATCGTATCCATTCTTCCGAAAGGCATCTGTGTGACCATGATAGGAGTGATCTTGATATCCGGATTGTAATACTGGATGAACGGAAGCAATGCCTCGATTGAATGCTCGAGCGCGTGCGCCTTGTTACTGACGATGCAGTATGATGTGTCTAATTTGCTTTTTATGAATTCACGGAGAGGCGAGATTGAGATGTTTTGTCGAGGGCCGCGCCAGAATTGGAAGCTGTCGAGTATAACGATGTTGTGCGGGTCGCCAATTTCCGGGCGGACGTCGCCGTGCGTAACTCCAAAGATGACGACCTCCTTTGTCCGAAGCACTCTGTATAGCGGATAGTAAACTCTTGCTGCGTACAAATAATCGTCGTGTGGAGATATGGCCGCAATGACCCGGGAAGGTGGTGCCGGTGTTTTATCGACACTCCTTAGGTAATTGATGAGTCTTTTCATTTGGATTGAATCCCAGCAATAGCCTACATTGTCTCTCACCGGCCGGAGATTTCCAAGCGCGGTATCCGCGACCTGTGCCGAGACCATGGAGGTCGGGGATGAAATCATGAATGACAATGCTGCGGCTAAGATAAGGCGTTTCATTGTACCTCGCTCTTTCTGTAAATGTAAAAGAATTGACCTAAATCTTCATGATTCATTCGGTTGGTGCCACAATATTTTCAGCAGTCGTTCGTCTTAACTATTAAAAGTGCAATTAAGCTTAGTGACAGAAAACTCGACACAGATAGAAGCCACTATCGAGAAAGAAAAAGGAAGGCTTTATAACTTCATCAGGCGAAATGTGCCTAATAAAGAAGATGCAGAGGATATTTTGCAGGACGTTCTTTACCAATTTGCGAGCAGTTTCGAAAGCATTCGGTTGATGGACAGAGTTTCATCGTGGCTGATGCACGTGGCGAAGAATAGAATCATCGATTCACGAAGAAAGAAGAAGCCGAAGGCATTTGGCGACATAAAAATAAGCATTCCGAATGACGAATCGGACAGCAAGCTTTCGTTGGAGGAAATTATTCCAAATCTCGGAGAGCTTCCTGACGAAGAGTACTGGAAGAACCAGTTTTGGGATGCAATAGAAGACGCGCTTGACGAAATGCCGGACGAGCAGCGCGAGGTATTTGAAATGAACGAGTTTGAAGATATGAGCTTTAAAGAAATATCTGAAATAAAAAATGAACCGATCAACACCCTTCTTTCACGGAAACGTTATGCGGTTCTATTTTTGAGGAAACGTTTAAAAGATTTATATGAGGAGTTAAAAAACAATGTGTAGCAGATATGGACATTGGCGCGGACCGAGGAAGCCATGGTGGTTTATCTTTGGTTTGCCGTTTGTGTTATTGTTTCTTGCAATCGGGACTTTTGTACTGATGTGGCTGTGGAATTTGCTTCTCCCTGAAATATTCGGGATAAAGATGATCACTTTTTGGCAGGCTCTCGGATTGCTGATTCTCTCGAAGCTCTTGTTCGGTGGAGTTCACAGGAGACCGAGACCTTTTTACGGCCACCCGCGACATTGGGACCGCTGGAAGAAATGGCATGAAGAAGAGGAGGAGGGCCACGAAGGTGCCTCCGGTGAAGAGAAGACAGTGTAAATGAAATTGACCGACGATTGGTGGAGGCGAAAGATGTCGTGCCTCCACACCGGTCGGCGGCGCGAGAGATTGATGGAGGAGCAGCACAATGTTTTACCGATTGGTTCTAGATCTTCATTCATGGATCAGGTGGCTCGTCTTATTGACGCTTATTTTTGCCGTATATCGGAGCTTCAAAGGATGGATTACTGCTTCAGAGTTCAAGAGAACAGATAGAATCGCGAGGAATCTCGCGTCGATTACTGTACGAGTTCAGTTCGTTATCGGAGTTCTCCTTTATGTGATAAGCCCCATCACGCAGTATTTTATCTCAAATATCAAGCAGGCCTGGGGGATACCGCAGGTTGCTATGTTTGGATGGATGCACCCGGTCGGCATGATTATCGCGATTGCGCTCATCTCAATCGGAGAAGTGAGATCGAAGAAAGCGGCCGATGATCATAAGAAGTTCACAAGGGTTGCAATTTTCTATACAATTGCTTTGGTAATCATCTTTCTAAGTATCCCGTGGCCATTTATGTCGAACGTCTCGAGGCCGCTCTTCAGAACGTTTTGACGGAACGGACTGCCTGACCATGAAAGCCAATCACAAAAAGAAAAAAATAGAGGAACAAATGAAATACTTAATCGCATCGGAAGGCAACTCAATTGATAACAAGGTAAGCGGTCATTTCGGCAGGGCACCCTTCTTTCTAACTTATGATGATGAAACTAAAACTCTGGCCGCGAAAGCAAACGATGGTTCGCTCGACCCTCATCTTGTAATCAGAGACGAGGCAAAAGCCGGAATGAAAACTATGATCTGTGGGGGAATTGGCCCGCACGCTTATCAGGTTGCCGAGAAATTTAATGTCAAGGTCTGTATTGCTTCGGATATCAGTGTGGCTGAAGCAGTGAAGCTGGCCGGCGATGGAAGGCTTCAAGTGACTTCAGGGCCTACTGCTCATCACCACCACGAGCAGGGACAACACCATCATGGCACGCAGGGCTGAATCCTGTTACGATGGATGAGTTCATTGCTGCCTTATATGCCATGGTGCCCGAGCTTCATGCTTCCAAGGAGTTTAGTCTGCACTTGGGAATAAGTTGCCGGGTTCAAGTCCCCCTATCAACGGCGGCATTGCATATTTGGCAGAGAGGAGGATCTCCGGTGACTCAACATGGTTAGAATATGCTTATCTTACTTTCGGGATCGATGTAATATCTGTAAACCTTTACGTTGCAGAAGAATTCATCTTCGTCTACTCGAAAATCTTTCGGGTCAAAGTTTTTAAGTTTCATAGTCTGCCACTCTGTCGTGGGTCTTATAAACTCGAAATGATTTTTCTTTGTAGCGACCTTTATTGGCATCCTGAAATCTTTCACGTCGGCGTTCCACTTGTAGCGAAGGGCGGTGCTGTCTCCCTTTTGCGTGACGAAAACGAGCAGCTGCGGCAAAGTCGAGTATCGCAGATATTGCTCGAAGAGATAATTGTAGTCGCCACCAGTTCTCTGGTTGATATAACTAATTATGTCGTTGGCATAGACCGTTTGGTACGCAAACTTCTCCTGGATCCCCTTCAAAATTGAAAACCATAGTCTGTCATTTGCGATGACATCGCGAAGCGTGTTCAATGCGAGCTGTCCTTTGTCGTACATGTCGCCAGAGCCTTCCTGGTTCACATTATACGGCCCGATTATCGGCTTGTCGTTTTTGACATTTTGTTTTTTTGCGTTGATGTATTCCAGAGCCGCTTTGTGTCCCCAATTATATTCCACGTAAAGGGCTTCTGCGTAAGCACCAAAGCTTTCATGTATCCACATGTCGGCAATGTCTTTCGATGTTACGCTGTTGCCCCACCATTCATGAGCGCTCTCATGTATAATTATGAAATCGAATGTCAACCCGACTGACGAGCTGGCTCTTCCTTCGTAACCGAGCTGATAATGGTTGCCGTAGGCGATGGCGGTCTGGTGTTCCATGCCGTTGTGCGACGATTCGATGAGTTTGTAGCCATCCCGGTAGAACGGATATTTGCCGAAATATTTTTCATAGCATGCCAGCATTGTCTTCACTTCTCTGAATTGCTTTTTCGCTTCCCTTAAATTTTCTGGCATCACGTAATAGTCCAGGGTTAGTTTGGTTCCATCTCTGCTTTTGTAGACGTCACTGAAGTGCGCATACTTGCCAACATTGATTGTAACGTCGTAGTTATTAATGGGATAGCTGATGAACCAGTTGTACTGAGATTCACCGTCAGGCAAATCGACTTTGCTTCTCAATCTTCCATTCGAAACATCTTCGAGTCCTTTCGGAACGGTGACGCTGAGCAGCATGCTGTCCGGCTTGGCAGTTTGATGGTCTTTGTTCGGCCACCAAAGGCTCGCGCCCGTTCCCTGGCATGTGACCATCACCCATGGATTACCATGCGCGTCTTTTTTCCAGATGAAGCCGCCGTCCCACGGCGGATTCGCAGCCACCTGAGGTTCTCCGGAGTAATAGAAAATGAGCTGATGCAATGTGTTCTGCGCCAGCGCCTTTGGCATATCGATAAACACCGCCCCAAATTCACGCGAGTATTTCAGAAGTGTACCGTTTTCGAACTTTATCGAATCAACCGCCATGTTGGCGAAGAGATCAACCTGCATTCTGTCGAATGGAGTTACCACTTTGAATCGAATTGTATTCGAACCTTCTATCGATTCGGAGTCGGGATTTATCGCGACGTTGAGGTGATAATAAGTCACGTCGTAGCATGTTCTCAGAGGGGACAAATACCCGCGAAGCGAATCGGCCCTCGTAAACGGTACCCAATTGTAATGAGAAGGTTCCTGACCGGATACAATCAGTGCAGAGCTCAGGATCGAAAGGGAAAAGAACAGGATATGTTTTGTCATGGTCGTCACTGGATTTGCTGGTTTTTTAAAAACGATGGAAGAAATTTAGTTTCTTTGCAACAAGCTTGCAACAATATCAGGACGATTTAGATTATTTTTTTATCGGGATCCGATGGGGATGGAATTACGCCTGAATTCTCTCGAAGAAATAGCTTCCGACACCAAGGAGTGCAACCGTGAGCACGATCAGAACGGTGAAATCTGTCGCCATTCCGAAGGTTGTTGCCGAGTACAGGAATGAATAGCGGAGTCCATCGACACCATAGGTGAGCGGGTCAAGAGTCGCCACAATGTCTAGAGCTTTCGGCGCACCTTCCAACGGGAAGAGCGCACCGGAAAGGAAGAAAGTAGGCATAACGAGAAAGTTTATTATCAGCTGAAATCCCTGCATATCTTCCATGGTTGAAGCGAGAGCTATCCCAAGTGAAGTGAAAAGTAGAGCTACCAGAAAAACAACCATGAGACCCGCCGGCAGCATGTATAAATTTTGAGGACGAAAGCCAACGAGGAGAGTCATTACAAAGACAATGATTCCCTGTACGGTCGCCACTGTCGCTCCGCCGAGCGTCTTGCCAAACATGATTTGCAATCTCGATACGGGTGCAACCATGGTCTCTTTCAAAAATCCGAATTGTCTATCCCAGATGAGATCTATGCCGGAGAAAATAGCAGTGAAGAGCACGCTCATCAGAACAATTCCCGGAGCTAAGAATTGCATGTAATTTCCGGCGCCTGCTCTCTTGTAGATTGATCCGAAACCGAATCCGAAGGCGAGAAGGAATAGAAGGGGTTGGCCCAGCGAGCCGATTATTCTTGACCTTGACCTGAAGTATTTCTTGACTTGTCTGAGCCACATTATGTAGATGACACTCATCTTCTTCTCCCTCTCCAGAGTTGTCCCATCCTTCTCAAGCGATCCAGGCTGCTCGCTTCTTCTTCTCGAATCTTGTGCCCCGTCAGATTGAGAAAAGCATCTTCGAGAGTTTCGGAGTTAGTACGGCTTTTGAGCTCATTTGAAGTGCCGGTTGCAATGATCTTACCATGGTCGATAATGGCAATCCGGTCTGCCACTCTGTCTGCTTCCTCCATGTAATGCGTCGTGAAGAAAACCGTCATGTTTTCCTTTTTGTTTATCTCTTTCACATAGCTCCACATGTGGTTCCTTGTTTGAGGGTCGAGACCGAGCGTGGGCTCATCGAGGAAGAGGATGGTCGGGTGATGCAGCAATCCGCGGGCAATTTCCAGCCTTCGCTTCATGCCGCCTGAGAAAGTCTTGACCATGTCCTCTCTTCTATCCCAGAGTTCAACGAACTTCAGAAGCTCCTCGATTCTTTTAGCCCTGATGTCCTTCCGGACATTATAGCAGACGGCATGGAACTGCATATTTTCCAGCACCGTCAAGTCTTCGTCAAGGCTTGGATCCTGGAACACGATCCCGAGGGATTTCCGCACGCCGTCTTTGTCATGAACCGGATCGTGTCCATTCAAGATTATTTTTCCGCTTGTTGGATGAAGCAGCGTAGTGAGCATCTTGATGGTGGTCGATTTTCCGGCTCCATTAGGTCCAAGAAAAGCGAACGTCTCGCCTCTCTTCACTTCAAAAGAAATGTCGTCGACTGCGACCAGCTCGCCGAATTTCTTTACCAGGTTCGAAACCATGATTATGTTTGCGTGATCGATATTCAAACTCAAATTCGTTTCTTTCTCAATCACATCGGGAGTTTCGGTTCGCATGGATTATTCTCCGCGCAGAGCGTTTACGATATTCAACCGCGACGCCCGTGCCGAAGGGAAGAAACCCCCGAATATTCCCATCAGGATGGCAAATATCAGCGAAGCCGCAATAGACGATGGAGAAAGAGCAAAGCCGAAAGTCAAATCGGCGAAGGAGTTAAAGTTCATCGTCGATACGGAGACGAACTGAAGCGACGAGGCGATCAAGATTCCGACAATTCCGCCGGCGACCGAGATAAGAATGGCTTCGAAGAGAAATACGGTAAGTATGCTCCTCCTGCTGAAGCCGAGCGCTCGCAAGGTTCCTATTTCTTTTGTGCGATTCGCAACCTCGGCATACATGGTAATCATCGCACCTATCGCTGCACCCACACTGAATATCACCGTGACGAAGATGCCTATCACTCTTATGAATGTGGAAAGCGTTTCAGACTGCTCCGCGAAATATTCCTGCTCCCGCTTCGGCTCGAATTCCTGAAGACGCCTATCCGCAAGGAATGCCTGTTTGAATTTGTCGAAGTCGGAAGGATTATCCAGCTTTAATGTAATGGTCGAGCAGCTGCTTCCTCTGTGGAATGCGTCTTGAATCTGGCGGTAATCACACCATATTTCGGAATCGAAGCCGCTTCCATCGGTTGAAAAAATGCCGACCACTTTCCAATAGTCTCCTGCCAATTTAATGGAGCCGCCCATGCGAGCTTCCGGAAATCTCTTTGCAATCGACTGGCCTACGATCACTTCTCTTAGAGAAGGGTTGAACATCCTTCCTTCGATTATTTTGACGTTCGGATGAATGTATAAGGTCTGTTGAGTGACTCCACGGACCGTGACATTGGTGAGACCGCCGTCGGGCAGGGTAATGCTTATGACCACAACGGGCTGATATGAAATTGCCTGGCCGCCGTCCGGTGTTTTTGCGATGTACGGCAAAGTTGCCACGACATTTTGTGTTGCGCCGAGAATTATGCTTGAAATTTCGCCGTTAGACCCCTTCCTCGATATGACAACATTGTCCGGCGAACCGGTCGCGACAAGAGTTTTCCTTACGCCGTTGGCCATCATCAGAACTGCCGTGAATACAAATATGACAAGCGCAATTC
The DNA here is from genome assembly GCA_035515795.1 of Candidatus Acidiferrales bacterium. Taxonomy (NCBI): domain Bacteria; kingdom Pseudomonadati; phylum Acidobacteriota; class Terriglobia; order Candidatus Acidiferrales; species Candidatus Acidiferrales bacterium. The sequence continues at coordinate 28,497 of DATJAY010000026.1, forward strand.
CGGCAAGTGTGATGACAGTTGAGAGCCTTCTTCTGCCAAAATTTTTTATCATGTATTTGAACGGTACACTCATTTTCAAATCCTGGATTTTAAGTTTACAATTCTGAATTGTGAATCGTTGGTCGAAAATTGTTCGAGGTCATCCCACGAACCTTAATCCGTCGGCAATCCTCGTTGTCAAAGCACGTCTTATCGGGAAAACCGCCGCCGCTATTCCAACAACGATCACTGCGATCACAGCGAGGATCAAATTTTTCGGCTCGACCTCAAAGACGGGGAAGAAGCTTCTCGGGATACTATCTCCCATTCCGTTCACCGCACCGAAAGTCAGGAAAATTCCAAGTGCACCGCCGATCGCAGAGATAAAAAGTGACTCTCCAAGGATCAAACCGATCAGATGCTTTGCAGAAAAACCCAGCGCCTTGAATACGGCATATTCTCTCGTCCGCTCTCTTGCAGACATTATCATGGTGTTGCCGAGAACGAGCATTATAATTCCGACGATTATGAACGACATGTATTGCATCCCGTCGACAATCGCACTTGAAGCAGATACGAATCCTTGTTGAAATGCCCGCTCCGTCTCCGTCTTTGTCTCTGCAGGCGAATTAGCGAACAAGTCGTCGATGTTTTTTGAAACTGCGCTTGCATCGGCAGAATTATCAATTCTCACAATGTACCAACCAACCTGGTCCCCGCGTGTGGGGAAATCCTGCTTGACTTTTTCATTCAGATAATTCCATTGGAAAAACATTTGTGTGGCATCGGTCGATTTGAATTTTGGTGTGTAGATGCCTCGAACGACAAATTGCCATTTCCCGGGATAAATATCGCCGTCAAGCGTGATCATGTCGCCGAGCTTGAAGTTGTATTCCTTTGCGAGGGCGCTCCCGACAACGCAGGCGTCGCCTTCTTTTTGGAAATCTTCCAGTTCGTTTTTGCTGATCAAGTATTCCGGATAAACATCAAAGACGGTATTCGGATCGGCAGCCATGCGGGCAAAGAAATGGCTCTGGTCGATGTATGTGCCGCCAAACCAGTTCATGTAAGTCACTTCTTTCACACCGGGTACTTGTTTTATCTTCTCCAGATAGGAATAGGGAAGCGGATTGATAATCGTTACCGCGTCGCGCGTTACAAGCCTGTCAACTTCCGATGCCTCGACGCCGGAATTCCAGCTTGACACGGCGGTTTGAATCAAGCCGAATGCGGTGACGGCGATTGCCAGGCCCAGAACGGTCAACGTTGTTCGCAACTTGTGTCGGAATACGTTCTTTATGATGAGCTTTAGTACTCTCATGGTTGCTCCTTCACCAGGTCGCCCTTTTCAAGATGACGCAGAGATTTAGCTTTCTGTGCAGTGTGAGGGTCGTGTGTTACCATCACAATTGTTTTCTTGAATTCGGAATTCAGCCTTTGCATAAGCGTCATGATTTCTTCCGCCGAATTCTTGTCGAGGTCCCCCGTCGGTTCATCTGCAATAAGAAGTACGGGATCCGTAACGATTGCCCGCGCGATCGCGACTCTTTGTTCCTGTCCGCCGGAAAGCTGTTTGGGATAGAAGTCCATCCGATCTGCGAGGCCTACGATTGTGAGGGCACTTTCAACGTGATTTTTTCTTTCGGATTTTGAGAGGTTTGTCAGGAGAAGCGGGAGCTCGACGTTTTCGAATGCCGTCAGCACGGGGATCAGGTTATAGAACTGAAAGATGAAGCCGATATTTGTCGAGCGCCACTTTGCAAGGGCAGATTCGTTAAGCTTTGAAATGTCGGTGCCGTTTATGACAATCTCACCGGAGCTCGGTTTGTCGATTCCCGCAATCATGTTCAGCAGGGTTGTCTTGCCGGATCCCGATGGTCCCATAAGTGCGAGGAATTCTCCGTCTGGAACATCGAGGTCGATATTATTCAGAACCGGGACTTCGATGCTGTCGCGCCGGTAAGATTTCGTTACATTATTTATCTCGATAAGGTTTTTCATGCTATCCTTTCTCCCGAGTCTCTTTTTGAAAAGTCGATTGTTGGTAAATGGTTTTTGTTCATTGTTTCACGGTGACCTTTGCACCGTTTTTTATTTGCCCGCCCGGTGAATCGATAATTTGGTCGCCGTCGGCCAAGCCGGATTTTATTTCAGTGTAACTTCCGAAATTTCTTACAACGGTGATTGCAGTTTCGACAGCGTCGCCGTCTTTTATTTTGAATACAACATTTTGATCGTCTCTTGTCACGATAGCAGACGATGGAATAACCACGGCCGGTTTGTCGTTGTTTATACCACTGGCATTTGTTCCATTATTCTTCATGAACAAGACTTTAGCACTCATCTCCGGCAAGACACGGCTATCATATTTCTTGAAAGCAACTTTTACCGTTACCGTGGCCTTGCCGCGATCTGCGGTCGGGACGATCTTAGCTACGTAACCATCGTAGTGCACATCCGGGTATGCATCGAGAGTAATTTGACAATCCTGATTAATCTTTACTTTTTCGATGTTCGATTCGGAAACGTCTGCTTCGACTTGAAGCGAGCTCATGTCTGCGATCGTGACGACAGCTCCGCGTGAGTTAACACCGCCGGCCATAGGAGCGAGGATCTCACCGACGTCGGCATCTTTCGTCAGGACCGTGCCGTCGAATGGTGCACGAACTAAAGTATTCTCGTCGGCCACTTCTGCCGACTCAACATTTGCCTTCGCTACGTCGACGGAAGCCAGTGCTTTCTTGTATTGGGTCTCGGAATTTTCAAAAGTCGACTCGGTAATTGATCCGGATTTCAATAGCTTCTGATTTCTCTCATAATTCCATTTCGCATCTGCGAGCGTGACTTCACTCACCTCGAGATTAGCTTTCGCCTCGTCTAATTGTGCCTTAACGTCGCTGTCTTCGAGTCTCGCAATGATTTGATCTTTTTTTACTTTGTCGCCCTCCACGACTCCGAGATAAACGAGTCGCCCGGTTGCTTTCGATGCGACGGCGGCCTTTCTTTGTGCCACGACATAACCGCTCGCAGTGAGCAATGCGTCAGTCTGTGACGCTGACTGCACGACCGCGGTTGCCACCTTTATGTTCACAGGCGGATCCAAGACCGTTCTCGAGAGGGCAACCATTACGCCTGCAATCAGTACCAGTGGAACACCAATGGTAAATAGCCTCTTGATTCCACTTCCCCGTGCGGGGTTCGACTGGCTTCTCGATCTATCTATTTTCAGGCCCGATAGATCAGCATTTTTCGTTTCCACATTTGCCTCTATTAGTTTTTTAATTCACAGAAGGAGTCCGCTTGAGGCGGACAAAATTCAAAAATTAGGATTTCCTGTTTAGTCTTCGAGCTCCTCGCAAAGGAACCCGTGCCTCGTCACTTCTTCAACAATTTTGTTCATGGTAATGTTCTCACATTCGACACGTAAAACTTTGTCGCAATCTTCAAGATCTATGGTACAGGAGCGAATCCCTTGCTCCTTCTCCAAATTGCCTTTCAAACGCGAGAAATCTGATTTTTTGGCTATATTCGTCCGAAAAATGAACAAATCTGTCAACTGAGTTTCTGCAGCATGGTCTCCGGTTATCATGGTTGTTCTCACTTAGGATTTATATTTTAACGTTTATTCCGTCAATACGGTAGTCGTTCGGCTAAGTCAAAATTCGACACCGATATGAGATGTACACACAAGGTTGATTTCTCCGGTGAAATCCGGTCGAAGATTGACTCCCTCAACTTATAATGACGAACGGAAAGTGTCCAATATTGTTTCGTTAACTTATTGCTAAGTAATGAAGAAGCGGATGTTTCTTTAATACATGAAGATATCAAGATCGGATCCTCTTTTTTTCCTTCACGGTGGATCTCCCGTTGATTCGACATGCGTCCTCATATTCTAACAGGTCTATTTCGCATCCATCTCCTATCATGACGTTTTTCCCTCGGACTATTTTTGCTTTTGTGTCCTCCAGCTGTAACTCGTCGCCCTCGATGCTGTCCGCAATCAATTTTCCCTTGAAAAAGTCTGGGGGCATGAAAAGCGATTTTAGCATGTTTGCCAGCTTGGAGTGATGTCCTCGCCTTATACTGACCCTTTCACCGCCGATTTCGGCGACTTTACAACGGCTATGGATTCGGATGTCTATGTCATCGGCGCTGAGCAATCCGCCTATCGTGAGGGGACCCTCTGATCTGAACGTCTCAGCCTCACAATTCTTTCTTATCGTTGCGTAACCAGTCATCCTTAAGTCATCCGATTTCACGCCGCCTTTTATGTCAACGCCGCCGCGCAGGACAAGATCTCCGGCGTTGACGTCACCGTTTGTTTCTACATTTCCGTCGATCCGGACTTCCTCGGTTTCCAACGAGCCTGTGATTGAGACAGAGCCGACTATTCTCACGTGCTTAGACCTTAAGTTGCCCTCGATCCGGGAATTTCCAATAGACTTAAAGTTTATGCAGTCTAAGTTTCCATTAATGATGCTGTCGCCGATTATTTTTGCATTTCTATAGAGTCCACCGGATGCACTATTGTCTCCGATGATCTTAAGATCTGCCCTCGCGCTGTTTGTTGAATGAGTTTTCATTTCCACTAAACTTTCTTGTTTTCCTTTACGGAGGAGTCGCGATCTTTGTAAAAAGTATTCTTGTATTCAACCTTATCGATTTGGCATCCCGGTCCGACCTTCACATTTCCGCCACGAACCACTTTCACCGTTACATTTTCTAGATAGATGTTGTCACCCTCGATAGTCTCGACAGACAAATAACGATTCATTTGCCACATCGGGAAGAGCGAGCTAAGAAACTTTTTGAAGCCGAACGCGCTGCCGGCTTTGATTTCAATTTCCTGACCGCCAATTTCTCTTGCTCTAGACGCAACATACATCTCGATGTCTATTTTGTCGGCGTTTAGCAGGCCGCCGATCGTAAATCCTCCTTGCGACCTGAAGGTTTCTGCGCCGCAGTCTTTGTTCACCTTTAACATGCCGCGGTTCTCGATCCGGTCTGCCGATACTGCTCCACCAATTTCCGTCATCCCATCTATGATAAGGTCTTCTGCTTTGACACTCCCGTTAATTTCTGATTTGCCCGCCACTCTGGCTGTTCTGGTTTTGACATTTCCATGGATGCATCCAAGTCCGTTTATCTGGAGCTCAACACAGTCTAGGTCCCCATTGATGTCTCCTTTGCCGTTTATCTGCACGTAATTGTAGTTCCCGCCCGAAGAGTTCCCGAGCCCGTTTATGCGCAAATCATTTTTCATATTTTTAACCATTTGTTATCTCTACGTTGGACAACTTTTGTTTTAGTTCCTCTATGCAGCCTGTAATATTTTGCCTGCCAACGATCTTGGTGGCCGATTCAAAATGAATTTGATTCGGTGCGGTGACAATAAGGCAGCTCGAGACGCCGAGCTTTCGAATAAATATTAGATCGCAGTTCTTTCCCTCGAAGGAAGCGTAATGTTCGTCGAGGGTTCTGATAAGAATCTTTCCTTCATCAGAATTTATCTCGCCTGACTGGAGCATTTTGTCGAGGATATAAACGAAGAGTATCTTTTCAAAGTCGAATGAGCCGGGCTCTCCAGAAGTCTCAACAAAAATGTCCACAGCTACTGCCGAGACAATCTTCTCCTGGGTCAATTTGTCTTTGTCGGAGTGGACGTCTGCGGGATTTGGTGAGAGGATGTCCGCGACCTCGTCGAGCGAAGCGTCTTCTTTCATGTTTTTGATCTTGTCGATCCGAGACAGAATCTTGTCGCGCGGGAAGAAGGTTTCCTGTCCGGTAAAAGTTGACTTGCGGATGAACCAATCTTCGGGTATCAGTGCCTTTCTTTTCCACCTGTAGAGCTGTCCGTATGATATCCCGGTCAATTCGAGCAGGTCCTTCTTCGATATTAGATCATTTTCCATTTTCTTCAGCCTCTGACATAATATAACATAACATTGTTACGTTGTCAAGAGTCAATTTCATTACATATACGTCGATTTGCCATTCTTGTTTCGTTATATGTAATAATCTCCAAATTTTCCGTGAAAACAGGTTGTTATTCTTGCGAGGTCTTCGAAGATCACTTTTTTATCAACTTCTCAAGGACATTGATATGTTCTTCCAATGCGCGCTTTCCTTTTTCAGTGATCCTGTATTTTGTCTGTGGTTTTCTGTCGACGAATTTTTTCTTCATTGAGACATAGCCTGCGTCTTCTAATTTGCGCAGGTGAGTGCTCAGGTTGCCGTCCGTGGTCTTTACCATACCTTTCAGGAAATTGAAATCCGCTTCAATCACGCTTACCAACGCGGCGATGATTGCAACTCTTATTCTAGACTGGAGCGTGTCATTGAGTTGTTTGTAGTCGAAATCGGTCATTTCGTATCTGGATGCGCTTGTTGGTCTCGCCATTGTTTGCGGAACAGCATTCCCGGGATGACCATGAAAAGAATTATCATAACGCCGAAAATGGGCATTGTCTCGAGACCTCTTACGAGAAACATCAAAAGCGAGCCTACCCACCATGCGACGGCTACGTATAGCACCCAATTCAGTTTTTGAACCAAGGCAGTGACGGCGAAACTCACCCCCATGATGGTCGCGAATACCGGGGCAATTGCCCAGTCTTCGAGCCCTCCGGAAATTGTTCCAGCGAATCCAAGGATTGTCATGGCAATTCCACAGCTTGTCCACACGTAGGAGAGGATCTTGACCCCCAGGTTTTCCATGGATGGCCTCTTGCGTATCCCCATGACGATGGAGAATATCCATCCTGATCCGATTATCACGACCCAAATCCAGATTGCCAGATGACCGTAACCCGCAATTATCGCTCCGTAAGATGCGAAGACCGCTATGCTTATTAAGATCCCCCAGGTAATTATTTCTTTCCCGCTGTTGCACGTAAATTCCCTGCTTTCTTCGATAACCCTTTTTATGAGGGCTATCTCCTCAATCGCGCTTTGTTGATCCATTTATCCTCCGTTTATAAAGTACTTTGTATTACAGAGTAAGTTACATAATCGCGAGTAATTTGTCAAGAAAAAAGTGAATGATCTTTTGGGTCGCCATTGTACAACTCAGTCTCATTTGTTAACTTGATTATAACGAAATCAGGCTGCTGAATGAATATACTTCTTGTCTATCCGGAATATCCCGACACGTTCTGGAGTTTCAAACATGCGTTAAAATTTGTCTCGAAGAAAGCGGCATTCCCACCGCTCGGCCTCCTGACGGTTGCCGCGATGTTACCTGAAGAATGGGAAAAAAGGGTGGTCGACGTAAATGTCCGGCCGTTGCGAGACGATGACATACTCTGGGCTGATTATGTTTTCGTAAGTGCGATGTCGGTTCAGAAAGAATCTGCCAAAGCAATCATAGCGCGCTCCAAGAAACTCGATAGGAAAATAGTTGCCGGCGGACCGCTGTTTACAGCATTGCACGACGAGTTTGGGAACGTTGACTACCTTGTCCTGAACGAAGCGGAGATCACACTGAAGCCTTTCCTAGCCGATCTCGCTGCAGGGAAGGCAAAGCACATCTACACTACCACCGAATGGGCTGACATAACTCAGACTCCGATTCCTAGATGGGACTTGATAAATCTCAAGAATTATGCGTCGATGAATCTCCAGTACTCGCGGGGGTGTCCATACGATTGCGAGTTTTGTGATATTACTGTCCTGTACGGCAGGATTCCGCGCACAAAGACCAAGGAGCAGGTGATTTCCGAACTTGACAGCCTCCGTGAACGAGGCTGGAGAGCTAGCGTCTTTTTTGTGGACGATAATTTTTTGGGAAACAAGAGCAAATTGAAGAAGGAGATACTCCCTTCAATAATCGAATGGATGGACGAAAAACGCCATCCTTTCTTTTTCAATACCGAGGTGTCACTTAACTCAGCCGATGATGAAGAGCTCATGACGCTCATGGCCAGAGCGGGCTTTAATGCAGTTTTTGTCGGGATCGAATCGCCGAACGAAGAAAGTCTGGAAGAGTGCAAGAAGATTCCAAATAAGAAACGCGATCTTGCCGCGAGTGTAAGGAAAATTCAGAAGTTTGGAATGGAAGTTCAAGGAGGATTCATTTTAGGTTTCGATATGGATCCGGCGTCGATTTTCGATAAGATGACCTCGTTCATCCAGGAAACAGGAATTGTCACGGCGATGGTTGGTTTGCTGAATGCGCCGCGAGGCACGAAACTTTATAAAAGGTTGATGAAGGAGGGAAGACTTCTTCACGTCTTTTCTGGGGACAACACTGATTTTTCCATGAACTTTATTCCCAAGATGAACAGGGACGTTCTCGTTAAAGGATACAAGAGTGTAGTTAAGAGAATCTATTCGCCGAAACAATATTATGAGCGCGTGAAAAAATTCATGAAGAATTACAATCCGCCTCAGGTGAAAGTCTTCCGCATGAACCCCGGTTATACAAGAGCTCTTTTCAAATCGATTGTGCGTCTCGGCATGGTTGAGAAGGAGAGGGTTTATTACTGGCGGCTGTTTTTCTGGTCACTTTTCACGAGGCCGAAACTTTTCCCGCTGGCCATAACTTTCTGCATTTACGGTTTCCATTTCAGAAAGATATTTGAAGACCACATAATGAATTTGAAATAATCAAAGACAGAGGCGAATGCCGTGTTTCCGAGGAGCGCCTTTGTGTCATGGATAGGTACTGATTAGCGGTGGTATCAAGGGGCGGTGGGCAGCGTCCGGAACTTGCATATCGAATACTCATCATCTCAGAAACAGACTATATGTCAACACGACGAATACAATTGCCGTGAACGTAGTGTATTTATAATTCCGTTCCGCGAATGCGAAGAAGAGCATAGAAGCTGCAACGCGGACATACGGTGTGAGCATCAGGGCCGCGATGCCGAGATTGACAAGGAGTCGAGGTCTGAGGTGAAGCCGTGTAAACTGATGAATTTCGGTCAGCACGAATTGAAACAAGTTCATCCCCGCGATTGAGTAATCAAGCCCGATATGTCCCGTGTCGACATAATGCCAAATTACTCCTGACACGATCAACGTGATGCTTGTGAGGACGCCGACAAGAAGAATATACCCAACGAGTGCGTCCATCTTATATTCGATTGACTTTTCTTTCTCCTTTTTTGACTTCGTTTCTTGCGTCGTATTAGTCATGCGATAGCTCCTATCCCGCGAATTATCATCTCTACGCCAAGAATTGCGAGGATCACAAGAAAGAAAAGCCTGACCGTCTGGTTGGTTAAACGAACGAGGATCCTTGTTCCGATAAAAGCACCGCAGACGATGCCGAGTATCACAGGCGCAGCAAGTGCCGGATCGATCATGCCGGCCGCTAGGTAAACGCTTGTCCCCGCGAGGGCAGTGACGCCAATAATCAAGTTGCTCGTGGTGGTAGATACTTTAGGCGGAAGTCCCATCACAAGATCGTGGATCAAAACCTTTAGAGCTCCTGCCCCAATGCCGAGCAGACCTGCGATGAGTCCGGCACCGAACATAAGTGGTCCCCCGAAATAAGCCCGGCATCCGCGATAGTTGATCGTCTCCTTGGATGCATTATCGTAATACTCGCCCTCGAGTTCTAACCACTTTGAAAACTTGTCCTGATGCTCGATCGGGCGCCACATTTCATGTCGCTGTATCAGTAAGGTCAACCATGATCCGAGGAGGACCAGACCGAAAATTATGAACAGCGGTCCGCGGGAGGAGATAAGGGTAATCGCCGCGCCGGCGAGGGCACCCACTATGGTAAACATTTCTAGAAACATTCCGACCTTAAGATTCGTAATCCGGTCGCGCACATATGCGGACGCCGATCCGGATGAGGTGGCAATTACCGAGACTATGCTGATGGCAATCGCATGTTTTATATCCATTCCGAACAGCGTCAATGCCGGTATGAGTATCACACCGCCTCCCATACCGCTCATTGCACCTACAAAGCCGGCAACAACTGAGACTACCAACAATATTTCAAACGACATTCAATTGACTTTCAATCATTGGACACGATTTAGTGCATGGCGCCCCTAATCTACACACAAATTAAATTAGACTCAATTTGCGGGTTTTATAATTGCTTTACGTCTTTTCAGTCTCTTTTTATGCTTCCTTGATTGCACCAAGCACCATGAAGTGATCATATTTTCCCCGTTATGAAAAAGATAGAAATTTTTATACCACCTGAAAAGGTCTATGACGTCTGTGAAGGGCTCCATGGTATGGGCATTTATGGGATCGTCCTAAGTGAATCAAGAATTATTGACAAAGCGATCGAGGAGGATTCAGAAAAATTGGACGACAAAATCATAATCCCGCCCAAGATCGCACTGGTACTTACGCTGACATCCTCGCTGGTTGAGCCAGTTGTATTTACCGTTCTTTCCATCATGAAGGCTGGTTCTCCGGCAAACGGGAGAATTACCATTTCATCATTCGAAGAGGTAATTGACACGGACGACGAAGAAACAGATACGGATATGCTTCAGTGGTATCAACTCGCAAAGTGAGGTATCAATTTATGAAAAACTTTTACATCTGGACAATCATATTTGCAGTACTTATTACTTCATCATCTGCTCTTGGCGCGGATTCAACTTCGGTTGCTGCACAAATTCTCTCTAAAGTTTCCTGGAGTGGATTCGTCGATGTCTATTACAGTAAGAACTTCAATGGTCCGTCAAATCAGTGGAACCAACTTCGCAACTTCGACTTTTATGAAAACCAGTTTGCATTAAACCTTGCAAAACTGACAATCCAAGAGCAGGCTCAGCCTGTCGGCTTTCGCGTCGACCTTGGTATCGGGACCGGCAACGATATCGTTCAAGGTCTGCTGAATCCATTGACGGGAGCCACGACACCGTCCATGAGCACATTGAATCTTGTCGAGCAGGCTTATCTCACGGCGGTCATTCCTGTCGGCTCCGGTTTAACTGTCGACATCGGAAAATTTGCGACGATGATGGGTTATGAGGTAATCGAATCCAACGGCAACTGGAACTACAGCAGATCGCTGATGTTTGCATGGGCAATTCCGTATTATCACATGGGAATGAGGCTCACATATCCGGTCACAAGCAGTTTCACGGTTGCTCTCCATATCGTCAACAGCTGGAATACCGTTGTAGATAACAACAAATCAAAATCGGTCGGACTGGAATTCAGCTACTCTCCAACACCTACGACATCGATCACGGTGAACGGCATGAGCGGGTTTGAACAGCCAACCGGTGTTCCATACGGGAAGAGAGATGTTGCCGAACTTATTGCCACCCAGCAGGTCGGAGATAATCTTTCGTTTGCACTTGATGTCACCTACGGGCGGGAGAGATATCTTGGCTCCCTGCAAATCTGGAAAGGGACAGCGGTCTACGCGAAGTATAATCTCGACTCGAAATCAGACATCGCCCTGCGCGGTGAGGTCTATTACGATCCGAATGACTACACCACTTTCGTGACATTTCCCAAGGCGACATTCAAAGAGATCACCGCGACATACGAATACCGTCCGTGGGATCCGATAATCTTGCGCCTCGAAGCACGAGACGATTTTGCGAATGGGAATGCATTCGTATCCGCAAGCACGGCGGCTCCAACAAGAGCTTCGCAGCCAACGCTTCTGGTCGGAGTTATTGCAACGTTTTGAAAATTTTATGAAATCGACCGTTATGATTTCTTTATGTTTTCACGGCTTCTCTTTACGGTTTCTTAATTGCTCTTGCATAGTGGAACAGTGACATTGATGCCGTAAGGATTTAAAAATTTGAAATTTGGAGAAATGTAAAATGGAAATGAATCTTCTGATATGGTTACCAGCGATGTTTCTGTTGCTGATCTGCCTGATGGGACTATGCTATCTCTTCATGGAAGCTTGTGACAAGATCTAACCAAACACACGAGGTATGAGGAAATGATTTATTTAACAATCGTCGTAACAGTGCTCCTGTTTGTCTATTTAGTCGTTGCGCTTCTAAGACCGGAAAAGTTTTAAGCGAAACGGCAGAGGTTTAGCTAAAAGGAGATTAAGAAATGACTTTTCAAATTTGGTTCTTACCGTTCCTCCTGCTCGCCACGGCGACACTCGTCGCGTTTCCGTTGAGCCGTTATATGGCGTGGATCATGGAGGGGAATTATCGTCCACCCCGAATATTTGTATGGTTCGAGAAACGATTGGACAGCGGCCATCAGAACTGGAAACAATATCTTGTAGCGCTGCTTGTTTTCAATACCGCACTCGGAATCTTCGGATTCCTTGTCCTTGCGCTTCAAGAATACTTGCCGCTGAACCCATTGCATAGACCGATGGTTGCACCGAGCACGATATTCAACAGCGTGATATCGTTCATGACAAACACGAACCTGCAGCATTATTCCGGCGACCAGCATTTTTCGAACTTCAGTCAGATTTTCTTCGACATATCGAACATGTTTATGTCTGCCGCAATCGGGTTGTGCGCCTTGACAGCCATAATCAGAGCCCTGCGCAGCGATTCTCATCTTGGAAATTTCTTCCTCGACATGTGTGGCGCGTGCTGATTTACATGTTCATCCCTGCTGCATTTATCTTTAGCCTGATTTTCATCACGCAAGGCAGTCCAATGACTCTCCAGAGCATTTATCATCTTACTGCTCTTGAAGGAGGACCTCAGTCGATAATAGTAGGGCCGGTTGCTGCACTTGAATCGATCAAAATGCTCGGAACGATTCTCATTGTCGGTGCATTGCTTTTTCTCCCGATAGCCGTTCTTGGACCGATAGCTGAACATGTTGGGCCGATCCCATTTGGCGGATAACGAGAAACTAAATGTTCGAAAATGCTCTGAGAATTTTGAATAAGAAATCTTTAAGGAGTTAAACATGAACGAAGTGCAAGACATAGCGAGTGAAGTGGAGGACATGAAGAATATGTCGACTTCAAAATCAAAGAAGCCCCTCCGCCGCGTGCGAGCAAGAAAACTGCTTGAAAGAGAAACGGCAATGGCGGCATTGAAACAGTCTTTTGTCATGCTTCGCCCGGACATACAATGGAAAAATCCGGTGATGTTCACAGTAGAAGTCGGAGCAATATTGACATTACTGTATGTTTTTGACGCAGCATTCGGCGGTCACGTGAGCATCGTACCGGTCTCTTACTTCATAGCATTAACCGTCTGGCTTTTTCTTACAGTGTGGTTCGCGAATTTCGCGACCGCACTTGCGGAAGCTCGCGGTAAAGCTCAAGCCGAGTCGTTGAGAAAGGCTCGACACGACACGATGGCATATCGAATGACTTCGACGGGATCAATTGAAGGAGTTTCGTCGAGCGTACTTAAGCTCGGCGATCGCGTAGTGGTCCAGGCCGGACAGATGATCCCTATGGATGGCGAGATCATCGAAGGAATTGCTTCTGTGGACGAATCCGCGATCACGGGTGAATCAGCACCGGTAATCCGGGCTGCACACAGTGATGCTTCAGGTGTTACCGGCGGGACTTATGTTCTCTCCGACAAGATAACGGTCGAAATCACAAGCAATCCCGGCGAATCGTTTCTCGACAAAATGATAGGATTGGTAGAGGGTGCGATCAGACAGCGAAGTCCTAACGAAATTGCGTTGACCTTGGTTCTCTCTGCCTTCACGCTGATTTTCTTGATCGTCGTCGTTCCACTCTGGCCAATGGCGTGGAACGCCGAGCAATATATGGCCGGCTATCTCGGGATTTCAGAACCTCTCAAGAGTCTCGGTACGGATGTGCCTACGTTAGTTGCGCTTATTGTCTGTCTAATCCCGACTACCATTGGCGCTTTGCTCGCAGCCATCGGAATCGCCGGGATGGACCGCGCACTTCAATCTAACATAATCGCAAAGAGCGGAAAGTCTGTCGAGATGGCCGGTGATATAGATGTCGTACTACTCGACAAGACTGGGACGATCACGCTTGGAAACAGACACGCCACCGGGTTTTTCCCGGTAGGTGCTTATAAAGAAGCCGACTTAGCCCGGCTTGCGGCGTTGTCCTCAATTGCTGATGAGACCCCTGAAGGGAAAAGCATTGTAAGGCTTTATGAAAAACACAGCAAAGACCCTATCAAGGCTCCGAATGATGTGACATTCGTTCCTTTTACGGCCCAGACCCGCATGAGCGGTATAGACTTTTCAGGAGGACGCGAGGTTCGAAAGGGTGCACCCGATGCCGTGATTAAATTTGTCCAGGAAAATAACGGTACGATACCTTCTGAACTTAATTCAATAGTCAATGACGTTGCAAAGAAAGGTGCTACACCATTGGTCGTTGCGGATGATTCTCACGTGGTCGGCGTGATTTCGCTTGAAGACATCTTGAAGCCGAATACCAAAGAGCGCTTTGACCAGCTGAGAAAGATGGGATTGAGGACCGTCATGATTACAGGCGACAATCCTGTCACAGCCGCGGCTATTGCCGCGCAGGCAGGAGTCGATGATTATATTGCACAAGCGACTCCAGAGACGAAGCTTGAGTTTATCCGGAATGAGCAAGCTGACGGAAAGCTCATTGCCATGATGGGAGATGGTACTAACGACGCTCCCGCGCTTGCCCAGGCAGATGTAGCACTCGCAATGAATGCCGGTACACAGGCGGCGAAAGAGGCGGCTAACATGGTCGATCTCGACAGCGATCCGACGAAATTGCTCGAAGTCGTTCATGTCGGGAAGCAGCTCCTTATAACCCGTGGAGCCCTGACTACTTTTTCGATAGCCAACGACGTCGCGAAATACTTTGCAATTATTCCGGCACTTTTTGCCGGTACATTGCCGTGGCTTAAAGCAGTTGACATTATGAACTTGCATTCTCCGACATCGGCAATCCTGTCGGCAGTGATATTTAATGCTTTGATCATTCCGGCTTTGATTCCTGTCGCATTAAAAGGAGTTAAGTATCGGATCATGGGCGCGGACGATTTGCTGAAGAGGAACCTGTTTAACTGGGGACTCGGCGGCGTTATCCTCCCGTTCATCGGTATCAAGCTGATCGACATGATCATGGTCGCTCTGCATTTTGTGAATTAAAGTCTAAGAAATTGGAGAATACTAAGATGGCTAAAATTATATCAAAAAGTTTTCTGCTCCTGTTCTTTGCAGTCGTTATATGCTGCGTACTTTATCCGCTCGTATTGTTGGCAATAGGGCAGACGTTATTCCCATTCCAATCTAATGGGAGCATCGTAAAGGGAGAGGACGGTCAACCCGTCGGTTCCTTGCTCATTGCGCAGCCGTTTACGAAGGATGAATATTTTCAGCCCCGTCCGTCTGCCGCGGGATATGATGGTACCGCCTCGGCCTCATCTGCGTTGGCTTCTTCCAACTATGTCCTGCGTGACCGGGTAGCACACGTCCTCGGCCCAATAGTAAAATATGCTGCCGGACCGAAAGCCGGCCAGTTAGTCGGTTCAGATATCGAAACGTGGTTCCAGCATGATGTTTACCAGGGAAGTCGGCACATTGTTGCTCAGTGGGCATCGATGCATCCTGGAGATGCTCTGGCTTGGGTGAACACTGATTCATTGCACACCGCGTACGTTGCCGATTGGGCGAAGACTCATCCAGATGTCGTCGCTCAATTCATAAGGAGCAACCCGGCTATCTCTCAGCCAGCGCCGTCCGATCTCGCGGTGACATTCTTTCAGAATTTTTCTAATGAAAATCCCGGTAAGTTTGTTTCTGCCGTAGCTGATACCGGTGCTGATGGCAAGACCATAGTAACTGTGATCAAGCCGGTAAGCACCGGTACAGATATTCAGTCCGATTTCTTCGACATGTGGAGACTGGATCATCCGAACGACTCCCTGCAGGATATTCCCGGTGATATGGTTACGACGTCCGCTTCAGGATTAGACCCGGACATAACGATGGAAAATGCCGAATATCAGCTTGATCGCGTCTCGGCAAAATGGGCGACAGACTTAAAGCGCAACCCTGCAGATGTGCGAAGGCAGATTGAAGACCTTCTCCAGAAGGATTCTTTTGCTCCTCTCGATGGACTCGCCGGAGAAAAAATGATAAATGTTCTTCAGGTGAACCTTGAACTCCGCGGCATGTTCGGAGCACCGCAGTAAGATTTAAAAATTGAGGCGTGCTCGACAGCTCGCGACACGCCTCAGGATTTTAGTCCTCTCTTCGGTTCCATCTGTTGGGAGGCGGATGGAAAAACCAACTCGCAGAGATCACTTCAGAGCCAACCAATTGGAATAGCTTCGTTAGGTAGTGACCGATAATGTTGTCGAAAAACTGTTTAAGCAGAATGGAGTTTAGAAAATGGCTATTCAAATTTGGTTGTTACCGGTTCTTCTTCTCGCCACAGCTGCAGCGGTAGCATTTCCGCTAAGCAAATACATGGCATGGATCATGGACGGAGAATATCGTCCGATCCGAATCTTTGCATGGTTTGAGAAAAAATTGGACAGCGGACATCAGGATTGGAAAAAGTATCTGATCGCGCTGCTTGTCTTCAACGTGGCACTCGGCATATTCGGTTTTCTCGTACTGGTTCTTCAACAGTACTTGCCTCTCAACCCGTTAAACCGCCCCATGCTGGCGCCGAGCACAATATTGCACACCGTCATTTCGTTTATGACGAATACGGACCTACAGCATTATTCCGGCGACCAGCATTTTTCAAACTTCAGCCAGCTCGTCTTCGATTCAATTAACTGGTTTTTGTCTGCCGCAATCGGCTTATGCTCACTGACAGCAATCATCAGAGCATTGCGCAGCGACTCGCATCTCGGGAATTTCTTCGTCGACATGTGGCGCGTGATGGTTTACATATTCATCCCCGCTTCATTCGTCTTCAGCTTCATATTCATCACGCAGGGAGTTCCGATGACGCTCCAGAGCGTTTACCATCTTACCACTCTTGAATCAGGGCGGCAGTCGATAATCGTCGGCCCGGTTGCCGCGCTGGAATCGATTAAGATGCTCGGAACAAACGGTGGAGGCTTCTACGGAATGAACTCGGCGCATCCGTTCGAGAATCCAACGGGTTTATCAAATTTCTTCAACAGTTTGACGATGCTTCTTTTCCCGTTCTCTCTTGTATTCATGTTCGGCAGAATGCTCAAGAAGATGCGCCATGCCTATGTGATTTTCTCCGTAATGCTCTTTCTTATGGTTGTCACGATCGTGTGGACGATCGCATTCGATACATATCAGCCGAACCCGGCTTTCACCAGTCATCCTATGGCGAGAACTTATTCGGTGCCAAGTGCAACGGCGCAAGGCGGAACACAGGCCGTGACGCTTCCCGCGGTTGGAGGCTTGCCCGTGGATCAGCATCTCGGCAACCTCGAAGGCAAAGAAATGCGGTTCGGAACATCCGCAGGCGCTACATTTGCAGCACTGACTGTCGACGTCACCTGTGGTGCTGTAAATTCGGAGCATGACAGCTTGAACCCGCTCGCGGCATTGTCGCCGATGGTCGGGATGTGGCTGAACTGCATCTTCGGCGGAAAGGGAGTCGGCATGATAAACATGCTGCTGTTCATTATCATCGGAATATTCGTGGCCGGTATGATGGTCGGCAGGAGTCCGGAATATCTAGGCAAGAAGATCGGCGCACGGGAAATTAAACTGGCAATAATAGCTCTCTTGGTTCATCCGCTGATGATACTTATGCCGACAGGATTGTTTGCCGCCACCGATTGGGGGATGAAGGCTGTAAGCAATCCAGGTCCGCATGGACTCTCGCAAATGTTTTATCAATTCTCCTCGGCTTCAGCAAATAATGGTTCTGCTTTCGATGGGCTTGGCGTGACTTACGGTTTTTACAATAACCCGAATCCTGCATCGGAAGCCGCGGCATGGGATATCGCAACGGCAATCGTGATAGTGATCAGCCGGTTCATCCCTATCATTGCACCAGTTGCCATGGCTGCATTTCTTGGAAGAAAAAAATCGAGTCCGTTTAGTCTCGGCACTTTGCGCACGGATACTCCGACGTTCGGATACCTGCTTCTCGGAACCATCCTCATCGTCGGCGCATTGCTTTTTCTCCCGATAGCCGTGCTTGGGCCGATCGCAGAACATCTCGGCCCAATTCCGTTCGGCGGATAAAGTAAGATTTAGATCGCAAGGCGGCCGTATCCTGGATTTTCTCCCTGGGTGCGGTCGCCCTTTTTTAGTTTAGGCTGCTTTTCTGTCCGTTGTTGCTTGGTTGTCGATTCAGGAAAATGTCAAGTCTGTATTTTGATGCTCCTCTCCTGAATTTCTTCCGATGTCATACCGAATATCGGAGGCGTTTTTACTTTCAGAAGGTTAAGGTATACATATGATTGTGCGTGATGATGAATCTCGTGTTCCACCATTCCACGAATGCATCTTTTCCAAATGTCAGCAATAGGCTGTTATGCGACGTATCGTGCCTCCAGACTCAGACAGCGCCATGGAGGGCGCCGCCTTAGACATAGCAATTAACACCTGAATCACAAAATAAGAATCAGCGGAAGTTTGGTTAAGGCCTGATTCATACAATTGATACTCTTTCCTATTCCCCTGCTTTATAGGATTTCTACATAGCCTTCTGTTCCATGCACACGAATTCGTTGCCCATCTTTTATCAGTTTGGTGGCATTGTCTACTCCGACAACTGCAGGTAAGCCATATTCACGGGCGATAACTGCTCCATGGGTATTCAGTCCACCAACTTCGGTGACCAGGCCTTTTATGGATACAAACAATGGTGTCCAGCTCGGGTCGGTGAATGAGGTGACCAATATATCTCCATCTTCCGGATCAGCATCTTCCATGTTTAAGATGATGCGTGCTCGTCCCTCTATAACTCCGGAAGAAACAGCCAGACCCACCATGGCTCCGGCTGGCAGATTTTCTCGTTTGTACTCACCTGCAATGATTTCACCCTCAGAGGTGATTACACGTGGTGGCGTTAGTCTTTCATATAATTTGTACTCGTCCTTTCGTTTGCTGATGATCCGGTAGTCCAGTTTGTTTGTGCGTACCACTTCGTGAAGTTCTTCAAAGGCGAGATAGTATATATCTTCTTTCTCATGAAGGACGCCCGCTTGTACGAGTTGTTCGGCCTCTTTCAGTAGAGCTTGCTTATAAATGAAGTAGCGATTAATCATGCCGTATTTTGGATATTCACGATAACCGATGAAATTCCGGAGCAGGCTGATCATCCGTTTTGTCTCTCTGGCTTTTCGTTTACCACCCGGTAATTGCTTCAATCGATCCAATAACTCTTGTTCTTTTCTCAAAGCTGACTGCCGCCCTTGCTCAAATTTCCGATTGCCTGCATTAGGCCCAAAGTTTTTGATGTTACTCAGAATCATGGGAACGAGTGTAGTCGGTTTTTCAGTCCAACGAGTTTTAGTAATATCGATTTCCCCGACACATCGCATTCCGTATTTGCTGAGATAAGCATAGATAGCGTCCCGGATTTCCTTTCCACCATCAAACTTAACCAGTTCATCCAAAAAGGTATCATCTTTTACATGGCGTAAATACTCAACTAATTCCGGATACGGACGAATCACATCTGCGACATCCAACAGCGCCAGACCCATCTCCGAAGTAATATTGTTTGGTGCAGATTGAGAGAGCGTGTCCGCTGCGTTCTTTTCACCAAGCCACTTCATCATTTTTTTGTTGATCCATGACGAAGCATACATAGCAACCATAATAACATCCAAACTTAGCGGGTTAAACAAAATTTTCTTTAATCGCTGAATATCTTCCCGAATAAAATCAAACAGATCCGCTCCTGATTTCTTCTGGATGTTTTGTTTTAATTCTTCTAACGATGTTTGACTACTCTTGATCAAATCTGCAGCGATTGCCGGATCGTTTTCGAATTCTGCCGGATATTTCCATGACATTACTCTATTACTGGTAACGTGACCCGGTACTTTTTTATCCCCAGATGACAATTGTATAAAATCTTTTCGCTTGACAATGTTTAAGAGAGCGTCTTTTATGAGCGGATCGAATTGACCCAGTATATCAATCATCTTTTTTCTGCTGACACGCGAAGTGAGATGATGCGTTATATCAACAAACAACCTTCCACCGGCTTTACGCATGGGTGCAGGAGTTATTAACAGGTAAAAAGACAATCCCAATGGTTTCATGGCATCGGTCATCATTTGCTGATGACCGACGGATATATAGATGTGATTTCCCTGGTCATTTGCTTCGGGGATCGGGTACAACGTAGTGATCGGCCGGCTCTGGACTATATAGAATGTATCATCAACCCCCGGATGGGGTCCTTCGGACAAACACCATTCGATGTCCTGGGAACAGCCGAAATGTTCTTCGATCTTTCTGCCAAGGCTCTCAAGCTGTAAAATCTGTTTATCGGTCAGCGCTTGCCTGTTCTGCCTCTCAGCCTCAATCTCCTGTTCTTTTGTACCGCCATCCCTGACAGCATAAATAGCCAGCTTCTTGGTGGATATCTTCTTATCGATAACCTTGCCGTTACGCACTTTATAGATATCAGCATTGACGAGGCCGGAGACCATGGCCTCACCAAGTCCGAAGCTGGCATCGATGGATAAGACTTTCCTATTAGAACTGACGGTATCGGCAGTAAACAAAATTCCCGCCGCCTGCGGGAAGATCATTTTCTGCACCACCACAGCTAGGTAAACTTTACGGTGGTCGAAGCCGTTTTGCATTCGGTAGATTACTGCGCGGTCCGTAAATAGGGATGCCCAACATTTGCTGATGTGTTTTATGATTGATTTCTTTCCGATAATGTTCAAATACGTATCCTGCTGGCCTGCAAAGGAGGCCGTCGGTAAATCCTCTGCAGTTGCGCTGGATCGTACTGCATAGGCATTTTCTTCACCGAGCCTGGAGATGAAGCGGGTTATCTCTTCATTAATATCTTGAGGGATGGGTATCCCTTCGATGACCCTGCGAATCTCACCGGTAAGTTGACCGATTTTTATCCGGTCTTCCGCCTTTAGAAGAGATAACCGATCAAGCAATCCGTTAATCGACGACGTTTCCCCCATGATTCTTTTAAAGGCTTCAGTAGAAATACAAAAGCCATCCGGTACGTGGACTCCTTCAATCTTAGAAAGTTCCCCCAGGTTCGCGCCTTTACCCCCAACAACCATGAGTTTTGTTTTGTCAATATCCTGAAAACCTAACGTAAATGAACTCATCCGTTTCCCCTCTTTGGAAATTCCTTCTTTGATAATTTTAATTACAACCTTCAGGCTAAACAATTCATCGGAGTATTATAGCCTCCACCAAATCGCATTAACGTGCTATTTCATTATAGCATTATCAAATGAGAACACATAGTCTGCATTTACAATTTTTTCTATGTTATAATTAAGGTAGTAGAATTCAATTTTCAAAGAAGTAAACCTTAAAGACACCAACCCGATGCCAAGGTGCATCCTTTTATAAGCAAATGAAAACAATTATTCAGCGAGCCGAAATAGTTCAACCAGTCTAAGGGAGGGTGAAAAACTTCCTTTTGTTATTCTAGCAGCAATTTAAATGGATTAAACCATCAACTATTCTGCTACTGCGAAGGGATACTAAAAATCCTTTCGGTCCGCGCCATGGACGGCGCGGCATTGCACGATATGTCATAGAACTACTTCAATAACGTATTGCGATTTTTTGTACATGTTTTGCCGAAAGACAAAGCCTTATTTCGTTTTTATGCCTTTCCTCTGCACCTTTTCTCGCCAAATCAAACCACCACTCCGTGAAGTGTCAAACGCCCCCGAACTTTCGAAGGATAGTCGCGATTCAAGCGAATTTGTAAATTTTTATGATTTCTTTATGTCTTTGCTCCCGCTCTTTATATCCCCTTAATTGCACAACATATCCGGCATTGACAATATTTATCCCGATGAAAAAAGTATATCTCTACAACTACGAGGATGAAAAATGTTTTTGAAAAATCTCCGCATTGCCGGGATCAGCATCCTGCTGTTCACCGTCCTCACCGGTCTACTTTATCCGTTAGCAATTACCGGCATTTCACAATTAATCTTCCCATCCCAGGCTAATGGAAGCCTGATCACGAAGGATGGAAAAGTGGTCGGCTCGACCTTGATCGGACAGCCTTTCAGCGATCCGAAATATTTTTGGAGCCGTCTTTCGCCGACGAGTCCGTACCAGTATAACGCCGCGGCATCGACGGGCTCGAATTACGGGCCGCTGAATCCCGCGCTCCTTGCCGAAGTGAACCAAAGGATCGGCGATCTTAAAAAGGTCGATCCTTTGAATACGCAGCCTATCCCGGTAGATCTTGTTACTTCGTCCGGAAGCGGGCTCGATCCGCATATAAGCATAGCGGCGGCGCTGTACCAGCTTCCGAGAGTCGCAAGAGTCCGCGGGTTGAAGGCCGATCAGGTTCGTGACCTCATCGACAAATATACCGAGGGAAGATTTCTAGGATTTATCGGCGAGCCCGGAGTCGATGTGCTTAAGTTGAATTTGGCACTGGATGAATTGTCTTCCGGAAAGGGAGAATACCAACATTAAGTGTCATTCCCGCGCGATCTTGGCGGGAATCCAGGCTGCGCTTGACCAGATCCCCGATAGAAACATTCGGGAATGACAAAAAGAGGAAAATGAAAACTGAAGGTTTGGAGAAATAACAATGGATCTAATTTATCTTGGCATCACTGCTGCGCTTCTTCTATTGACATGGGGACTCATGAAAATATGCGAGCTTCCTCCCGAGGGTGCGAAATCTTCTTCGGAGGAAGAACAGAAATTTGGAGGAAAATCATGAACTGGCTCTATTTGGTTGCAGGAGTCATATCACTAGCTCTGTTTGTCTATTTGTTTATCGCACTTCTTAATCCGGAGAGATTCGAATGACACTTGAAGGCATATTTCAAATAATTTTTTACCTGCTCGTTCTGGTGTTTCTCGCCAAACCGCTGGGCGAATTCATGGCCAGGATATTCGAAGGAAAGAAAACATTTCTTCATCCGATTTTCGGGCCGGTAGAGAAATTTATCTATCGTGTTTCGGGAATCAACCCTGATGAGGAGATGGATTGGAAGCAGAATGCAATAGCGATGATGATCTTCAATGTCTTCGGAATCGCAATCGTCTATGCCCTGCAGCGGCTTCAACAATTTCTCCCGTTGAATCCAATGCATTTTGGTGCTGTAAGTCCTGATTCGTCGTTTAATACCGCGGTTAGCTTCGGGACTAACACCAACTGGCAGGGATATGGCGGCGAGACGACAATGAGCTATCTGACGCAGATGCTGGCGCTGACGACACAAAATTTTGTCTCAGCAGCAACTGGAATTGCGGTGCTTGTTCTTTTTATTCGCGGGCTTGTTCGTCATTCCGCGAAGACACTTGGAAATTTCTGGGTTGACCTGACGCGAAGTACCTTATATGTGTTGCTGCCGTTGTCGGTGATTCTTGCTTTACTCCTCGTGTCGCAAGGTACTGTACAAACATTCTCGTCATACGCAACGGCGAAATTTGTTCAGCCGACGGCAGACACCAGCGGAGCCGCAGTCACTGAACAGGTCATAGCCGTCGGTCCCGCCGCTTCACAAATTGCCATCAAGCAGCTTGGCACGAACGGCGGCGGGTTCTTCAACGTAAACTCTGCGCATCCTTATGAAAATCCGACTCCATTCTCAAATTTTCTTGAGATGATCGCAATCCTGCTTATCGGGGCTGCACTTTGCTTCACGTTTGGGAGGATGGTTGGCGACACGAGGCAGGGATGGGCTCTGATTTCTGCGATGCTGATAATATTAGTAGCAATGTTGTTTGTATGCTATCCGGCAGAACAAGGTGGAAATCCTCTCCTCGCAAAACTTGGAGTGGATCAGACTGCCAGTGTCTTCCAGTCTGGCGGAAATATGGAAGGAAAAGAGGTTAGATTCGGGATTGCTAATTCGGCTTTGTGGGCGACGATAACAACCTCGGCCTCGAATGGCTCGGTTAATTCGATGCACGATTCTTACACGCCGCTCGGAGGATTAATTCCTTTGGTCGCGATGCACCTCGGCGAAGTTGTTTTCGGCGGCGTTGGCTCAGGTTTATATGGAATGCTGGTGTTTGTAATTGTCGCGGTCTTTGTTGCAGGGCTTCTCGTCGGCAGGACACCTGAATATTTGGGACATAAGATTGAAGCGTATGATATGAAGATGGCATCCCTTCTCATTCTCATCATGCCGATCCTAGTCTTGATATTCACTGCATTGGCAGTTGTACTTCCAGCAGGGATGGCCGGAATAGCCAATCCTGGTCCGCACGGCTTTAGCGAAATTCTGTATTGCTTTACCTCCCAAGGCAACAACAATGGAAGCGCATTCGCGGGAATAGGTGCCAACACACCATTCTATAATATCACCGGCGCTATCGATATGTTTGTTTCCCGTTATTGGCTAGCAATTCCTACGTTGGCACTAGCTGGTTCGCTGGTCCGCAAGAAGAAAGTGCCGCCAAGCGAGGGAACTTTACCGACCTACACTCCTCTGTTCGTTTTCTGGCTGATCTCGGTAATCTTAATTGTCGGTGCGCTAAATTTTTTCCCCGCGCTTGCACTTGGCCCGGTTGTCGAACATTTAATGATGGTACACTGAACGACAATGAGCGCGGGCACATTTCGTCTGTTTAGACATCGTTTGCCGTACAGATTTCAGATTACAGTTGAATGGGATAATTTGCACAGTTCGCGAATTTTCATTCAACATTCTTATGGTTTGTCTGCGCTTATCTTTATGAGACATGTTGTTCATTCTCTTCTCTTTGTCTCGAGGTTGAGACGAAAGACTTCGCTTGAAAAAGGAAAACTTGTTTATGATTACAGAAACTTCACAGCTTAGAAGACCTTTAGGTTTAACAAAGGAAATATTTAAGCGCGCGCTTCTTGATTCGTTCCTGAAATTGAATCCGAAGAACATGATGCGCAACCCCGTCATGTTTGTGGTTGAAGTCGGAAGCGTCCTGACGACAGGATTATGGATGCAGGCACTTGTCGGCCATGGCGAGGCTCCTGCATGGTACATTGGAACGGTCTCTTTATGGCTCTGGTTCACGGTTCTCTTTGCCAATTTTTCAGAGGCACTCGCTGAAGGGCGAGGTAAAGCGCAGGCCGAGGGCCTTCGAAAGGCGCGTCGTGAAACGATGGCGAAGCTTCTTCACCAGCCGCGCCACGGAGCGAAATTCGAACTGGTTCCTTCCGCTTCGCTTCATAAAGGAGATTGTTTTATTGCCGAAGCGGGCGACGTAATTCCCGCTGACGGCGAAGTGATTGAAGGTATTGCATCGGTAGATGAGAGTGCAATAACGGGTGAGAGCGCTCCGGTAATCCGCGAATCCGGCGGAGACCGCAGTGCGGTCACTGGAGGAACGCGTGTGCTCTCAGATTGGCTGGTGATACGAATGACTGCCGATCCGGGTGCGGGGTTCCTCGATAAGATGATTCACCTGATCGAGGGAGCGAAAAGGCAGAAGACTCCGAACGAAATTGCGCTCGACATATTGTTGGCTGCGTTCACGATAATCTTCTTGATGGTTTGTGTCACGCTTCTCCCGTATTCTCTTTTCTGTGTTCAGGCTGCCGGACAGGGAACGCCTGTCACCGTGACCGTTCTCGTCGCACTTCTTGTGTGTCTCATCCCTACGACGATCGGAGGACTTTTATCTGCCATAGGAATAGCGGGGATGGACCGGATGATACGCCATAACGTTATTGCAACTTCAGGCCGCGCCGTTGAAGCTGCCGGTGATGTCGATGTTTTGCTGTTGGATAAGACCGGCACCGTGACGCTTGGCAATCGTATGGCGACCGAGTTCGTCCCCGCCTCCGGAATTTCAGCGGAACGTCTGGCAGATGCGGCGCAGCTGGCGTCGCTCGCCGATGAAACTCCGGAGGGGAGGTCAATCGTCGTACTTGCGAAAGAAAAATACGGTTTGCGAGGACGCGACATACAACAAATTGCGGCGCAGTTTGTCCCGTTCAGCGCACAGACGCGGATGAGTGGAGTGGATATTCAACCCGTCGAAGATTCCGCTCGCGGGGAAAGCAAAGCGTCTTTCAGAAGTATCCGTAAGGGTGCGGCAGATTCAATCAAGAAATTTGTCGAGGAGCAGAACGGAAAGTATCCTGGTCAAATAGAGCAAATTGTTCAGGATATCGGGCGTAAGGGTGGAACACCGCTAGTAGTTGCGGAGAACGGTGAAGTGCTCGGTGTAATTCATTTGAAGGACATCGTCAAGGGAGGAATTAAGGAACGGTTTGCCCAGCTCAGGAGCATGGGAATTAAGACCGTCATGATAACCGGCGACAATCCGCTGACGGCAACTGCGATTGCAGCCGAAGCAGGCGTGGACGACTTTCTCGCCGAGGCTAAACCCGAAGACAAGCTGAAGCTGATCCGCGATTATCAAAGCGGCGGACGACTTGTGGCAATGACTGGCGACGGCACAAACGATGCACCTGCACTTGCCCAAGCCGATGTGGCGGTAGCAATGAACACGGGCACTCAATCCGCACGTGAGGCTGCGAACATGATCGATCTCGACAGCAATCCTACGAAACTTATGGAAATCGTTGAGATAGGCAAACAGCTCTTGATGACGCGCGGAACTCTAACCACATTCAGCATCGCAAATGATGTCGCAAAGTACTTCGCAATCATTCCGGCAGCGTTTGCGACAACTTATCCCGTTCTAAATGCTTTGAACATCATGAAACTGGCTACACCTGAAAGCGCAATTTTGTCTGCAGTTATCTTCAACGCTCTCATAATAGTCACATTGATTCCGCTTGCTTTGAAAGGAGTTAAGTACAGGGCGGTGAGTGCGGTACATCTTTTGCGAAGACATCTCTTGATTTACGGTGTCGGCGGAGTAATTGCTCCCTTCATTGGCATCAAGCTCATCGATATGCTGTTGAT
This sequence comes from Candidatus Acidiferrales bacterium, assembly GCA_035515795.1. Taxonomy (NCBI): domain Bacteria; kingdom Pseudomonadati; phylum Acidobacteriota; class Terriglobia; order Candidatus Acidiferrales; species Candidatus Acidiferrales bacterium. Next base: position 55,349 of record DATJAY010000026.1, read on the forward strand.
GGCGCTAAGGGTAATATAAAAATGGTGCGATGTATTTTCATTTGTAATTAAAGCGATAACTGGAATGGACAGAAATGAAAAACCTCATTGCCTTATTCATCTTTCTTGCCGCGGCCGTGCTTGAAGTTGGCGGCGATGCTCTCATTCGAAAAGGTATGCGAGGAATGGGAATCGGCTTCATCGTCGCGGGACTTGCGGCAATCAGCTCATATGGTATAGTAGTCAACACGGTTAAGATGGATTTTTCAAAAATGCTAGGCGTGTATATATCCGTTTTTGTGATTGTGACTGCACTTTTTGGCAGATTCATCTTCAAGGAAACCATTCCTGGGGCAAGATTGATTGGAATAGCCATGATTGTCATAGGCGGGTTGGTCATCCAATTCTGGGCAAAATAAGACCGTCCCTCTTTTTCTTTCCATAATCTGGTTAAATTACTGATGCAATGTCAGAAATAAACGATAACCGTCCAGATCCCGATGCACTTCTTAACCTTATAAAAAAGGAAGAAGAGCGGAGCGAGAAAGGCAAGCTGAAAATATTTTTCGGCATGTGCGCCGGGGTTGGGAAAACGTACACAATGTTGAGTGAAGCACGGGATGTGGTTGCCAAAGGAATAGATGTAGTTATCGGGTATGTCGAAACTCATAAACGCATGGAGACCGCCGAACTTGTTTTGGGCCTCGAAGTGATTCCAAGGAAAAAGCTGGAATATCGAGGTACATATCTCGAAGAGATGGACATTGATGCCGTCCTGGCGAGAAAACCGAAACTAGTTCTGGTCGATGAACTCGCGCACACGAACGCTCCAGGGAGCCGTCATGCAAAGAGATACCAAGACGTTCTGGAGTTGTTGGATGCGGGAATCGATGTATATACTACATTGAACGTTCAGCATCTTGAAAGCAGGGCAGATGCAGTTGCACAGATAACCGGCACCACTGTCAGGGAAACGGTTCCCGACTCGATTTTTGAGTCCGCTGACGAAGTAAAAGTGATCGATATTTCTCCGGAGGATTTGCTCAAACGGCTCAGCGAAGGAAAGGTTTACACTCCAGATCGCTCCAGGCAGGCGGTCGCGAATTTCTTCAGAGAAGGAAACTTAGCTGCCCTTAGGGAAATGTCGCTGCGTCTCACGGCCGAAAGAGTTGATCGTGAACTCCGGGAATACATGCGAGGGAAACGGATTGCCGGACCATGGAAGTCCGGACAGAGGTTGATAGCGGCAATAAGTCCCAGTCCGCATTCGGTATCGGTCATTAGATGGGCGCGAAGAGTTTCTTACACTATGGATGCATCGTGGGTGGTTGTTTATGTGGAGCGGTCTGCCAAGTTGACCGTCGAGGAGAAAGATCAGCTTGCAAAAAACATGAAGCTGGCTAAAGAGCTCGGCGCAGAGGTGGTGACGACTTCGGATGAAAACATAGCGGATGCACTGATGCGGGTTGCCCACGAACAGAACGCCGGCCTGATGCTTGTCGGTAAGCCGGATCGAACTGTTTTCTCGCGGGCAGGCCGTCTCGTCGATGAAGTGATCCAAAAGAGCAAAGATTTAGATATATATATAGTCGGGCAGGAAGCGGGGGCAGGAAACAAAGTTAGACGAATGCTCTTCCCCGGACTTCAATCGAGTGGAGCGCAGTATTCTACGGCAATTGCGCTAGTTTTCCTGACTGCGCTCCTTTGCTATCCTTTGACACCGTTCATGGGATATAGAACCGTATCGTTCATTATTCTTTTAGTTGTGTCGCTTCTTCCGCTCAGGATGGGGCCCGGTCCAACTCTTCTCGGTGCAGCAATCGGCGTGCTTGCGTGGGATTTCCTCTTCATCCCTCCAAGGTTTACCTTTTCAGTAGGAAATCTTGAAGACGCGCTTTTGTTGAGTTTATACTTTCTAGTGGCCTCTGTTACCGGTGTCCTTTCCGCAAGGGTACGAAAAAGAGAGAAACTACTTCGGCAGCGTGAAGAAAAGACTTCGGCGTTGTTTTCCCTGACGAAGGACCTTTCATCGGCTCACTCTCAGGACGAAGTCATGCGGGCCGCCGTCTCCAATCTGAAAAAATACTTCAATGCCGACGTGGCGGTTATTCTCGGAGACACAGCGGGAGAAATTTTTCGAACCGCACATGATGCCAGCACCTTTTTCCCGGATGCGAAAGAAATGGGGGTAGCCGAATGGGTCTATTGGAATGAGAAGCGCGCTGGCAAAAACACTGACACCCTGCCGTCATCACACGCGACTTATTTCCCGATGTCCGGACCGCGTTATCCATTGGGAGTTATTGGAGTAAAGTTCTCCGACGATACCAGACTGTCTCTTGATCAGGAATCGCTTCTGGAAAATTTCATTTCCCAAATAACTTCTGCAATCGAAAGAGAGTTGCTGAATGAGGTAAACAAGAAATCGATCGTCCTCGCAGAATCGGAGCGACTTTACAAAACGCTTTTCAATTCCATCTCACACGAATTTAGAACTCCCATTGCCACAATCATGGGAATGTCGGAGAACCTTCTCTCAGCCGAGCCTGACACTCGGGACCGCAAATCTCAAATAAGTAAAGCGAAGGAAATCCACATTGCTGCAGAAAGGTTGAACCGCCTCGTCGCCAACTTGTTGGATATGACTCGGCTCGAATCAGGAATGATCCAGCCAAAATTGGACTGGTGTGATGTCAGGGACATAGTAAGCCAATCGATAAGAGGGCTCGAGAGAGAATTGATGCAGCGTACTGTAAGTATTAAAGTCGAGGATGATGTCCCTCTTCTCAGACTGGATTTTGTCTTGATCGAGCAGGCTTTGACGAATTTGATTCACAATTCAGCACTTTATACTCCGAAAGGTACTGAGATTCTTGTAAGAAGTTTTCTCGAAGAAGGGAAATGCGCAATTTCGGTGGCAGACTGCGGGCCGGGTCTGCAAGAAAAAGATACGGAGAAAGTCTTTGAGAAGTTTTATCGGGCTGCTAATGGCGGATCGGGTGGTACGGGGCTTGGGCTGACAATTGCGAAAGGATTCGTCGAAGCGCACCACGGCAAGATCACAGCGAGGAATCGACCTGAAGGTGGAGCAGAGTTTACGATCTATCTCCCTATCGATTCAAAAAATGGAATCAAGTACGATGGAATAACAAAAGAGGAGAGGACCTCTTGAGCAACGAGCCCGGACTAGGCGGGGTCGGCCCGCTCCGCCAAAGTGAGGACGAGGCGAGCAAGCCTGTAATCTTGGTCATCGATGATGAGACGCAGATCCGCAAGCTTCTTGAATTGACCTTGGAATCAAACGGATATCTCGTTCGTTCGGCAATGAAAGCAAACGAGGGGTTGGCGAAAGTCGCATCGGAACGACCTGAGCTCGTAATTCTTGACTTGGGATTGCCTGATATGGATGGATTGGAAGTATTGAAGAAGGTGCGGGAGTGGTCTTCGGTGCCGATCCTGATCCTTTCGGTTCGCAGCTTAGAGAAGGATATAATCGCCTGCCTGGATGCAGGTGCAGATGATTATCTCGTCAAGCCCTTTCGCACTGGTGAACTTCTCGCGCGCGTGAGAGCGGCGGTCAGACACCACCAGACTGCGCAAGGAAAAAATATTTTCTCTTTGTACGATTTGCAGGTTGACCTTTCGGCGCGGGTCGTGAAAAAGGGGAACGAAATCTTAAAATTAACGGCCACCGAATACGCGCTTCTGTCCCTCTTTGTCAAAAATGCAGGAAGGGTCTTGACGCACAAGTATATACTGGAACAAGTTTGGGGTCCGTCTTTTTCCGAAGAAACTCAGTACACGCGCGTTTATATCGGTCAACTTCGGAAAAAAATAGAAGACGATCCGACGACTCCCAAAATTATCATAACTGAATCTGGAATTGGATATAGATTTAGTTCAGAAGAATTTCAACCCTGACACGCTTTGATACAGCTTAAGACTGCTGCCCCTTCGCTATATCTCACTTACTTAGCTTCCTTTACGATGCGGAATCCTGCCGAGTTAACCCAGCCGCTGGTGCCGTCGTTACGGACAGAGACGCGGCAATTGTCAGAGCTGGCGTTCCATGATCCTCCTCTTACGACATGGTACGGTGTCTGAAGATTCTCGTCGCCCCATGCCGTACCGTCCGTAGGCGCTCCATCATAAGTGTTGTGGTACCAATCCATGCACCACTCCCAGGTGTTGCCGCTCAGGTCGTAAATCCCAAGTTCATTTGCCATTCTGCCGCCGACTTCGTGCGGCCTCCCTTTTGAATTTCCGACAAACCAACCGACGTCTTCCAGATAGTCGCTTCCACTGAACTTGTCTCCCTTCGTTAGGTTTCCACCGCGAGCGGCAAATTCATACTCGGCTTCAGTCGGCAGACGTACCGCATCTCCAAGTTGTGCCGAAAGCCATTGGCAATATGCCATGGCGTCGTCCCATGTTACATTGGTCACCGGCATTTTGCCTCGTCCCCATCCGTTGTCGTCCGCTCTCGGCCTGCCCGTGGCATCACAGAACGCGTCATACTGGTCGAAAGACACTTCGGTGGCACTCATATTAAAAGATTTTACATGAACCCGGTGAACGGGACGCTCGTCGCCGTACCCTTCACTGCTTCCCATCTGAAAGGAGCCGCTGTCGACGAGTACCCAGGTAACATTGCCGACGTTTACATAGTCGGTTTGTACGTTCTCGCGAAACAATCTGGCCGCGTCGTCGATCGCAGTCGATTTACCTGTGTTGAAGAAAGAGTGAGTGTATGCTTTGCTCCCGTCTGTTCCCACCAGGCGCAACTCAAATCCATTGTTGATCGCCTTGCCGGTCGCAACAATATTGACATTTAACTGATCCCTTAGCTGACTCAGCGTATGCGGGTCATTCGGATCCAGCGAAGTCAAACCAAGCGCATCCATCTGCGCTTTGAGAACATTATAAGGAAATATGGTGAACCTTTTCAAAACGGTCGTGTCCTGCTTAAGGACATTGAATAACTTAATATCCAATAAGGCATCACCCTCGAATCTCAAAATTGCCAAACCTATCGGCGGACTGTATCTGCTGAAAGGGCTATTGTAAGTTAAGCCTGTATACTTAGGAACTGCGACTTGGGAAAATGCACGGTTACTGACAGTCAAGCTGAGAACAATTAGAGTTGCCGAAAGGATGACTGCCTTTAGTTTCACTTCGATCCTACTATCAAGTTAACGGTTGAGCCTTTTTTGAGCTGTGTACCTGGTTTAGGTACCTGCCTGATGACTATTCCATCATTTGCCGGATCCGGTATCGTGCTGACTGCACCTACGGAGAGTCCGTTCAAGGACAAAATGCTTTTTGCCGTATTGAGCTGCGTGCCTGTAAGGTCGGGCACGGAGACAGTCGAAACGGCCGGCGGCGGCGTCACTATCTGTTCTTTTTGTGCTTCTTTTGAAGAGCTGACTTTGCTCCTCGCAGATGCCTTCAATGAACTGGGTTTTCGTGTCTCAGATGAAGATGCTTCTTGATCAGTGGATGTAGTCGGAGGCGGTACAGGTTTAGTTATCTCCGTCGAAGGAGCCTGTTGAGTTGGCCGGGCTGCGTTATTATTGATGTTTTCTCGGGACGGAAGAGAGTTTTCCTCGGTTCGCATCTGCCTTGTGTTCCCGCTGGGCGCGAGCAATCCATTAGAATTTCCGTTGCCGCTCTTCATCATCAATGTTATCCCTACGGCCAAAACTGCTACCATAGCGAAAGCTGCTATCAATAGCAACGCCTTGCTTTTTCCTTTTCCTTCGCCCTTCACTTCATATCCGGCCGGTTCCTCAATAACAGCCGGAGGCTTGACCCTTGGATGCTCGATTATGGAGGGCTCTCTTTCAATTGGCTGTTCAACGACTGGTGATGTTTTGATCTTCGCCGCCGGTTGTTCCTTTGGCAGCTCTGCTGGCAGAATTTCTCTCTCAAGCTGCTCGGACGATTTGGCGCTCGTCGATGAAGCGGTCGCGCTGGCATTGAATAGTCCGACAAGTTCGCCGCAGCTCTGGATTCTCTTCATGACATCCTTCTGCAAGCACTTGTCCACTATTCGTTCATACCATTGTGGCAACGGCCTTAGCCTGTTAATAGGTGTATACTGTCCGGTAGTTATCGCGTTGATCGTGATAGCAGAATTTGATCCACTGTAGGGAAATCTACCGGTAAGAGAGTAATACATCACTATTCCTAGAGAATATATGTCGCTTCTTCCATCCGCGACTTTTCCACTTGCTTCTTCAGGGCTTAAGTATTCAAAAGAATTTTGATCGCGATTGAACGAAAGTTGATTACCACTGGTCAATCGCTGAGTTCCAAAGCCGAACAAAATAATTCTTCCATCGTCATGAATGAATATACTTGAGCATTTGATATTGCCGTGCACTATGCCATGGCGGTGTGCATGGCCAAGGGCGTTGATTATCGGCATCAAAATACTGGTCATCTCGTCCGGCGATAGCGTACCATGCCGTGCGATTCTTCCTTCCAGGTTAATGCCTTTCAAGAATTCCATGGCCATATAGTGTATGCCGCTATCGACTCCCTCGTCATAGATTCTGATTATATTACTCTGTGAAAGCTTGTCGATTGCCCGTGCCCTTCGATGAAACCTATCTGTATAGTCGCGGTCCTGTGCCACACTCCGCAGCAATACTTTCAATGCGACTTCTTTTCCCAATGCCAGGTGAATTGCCCGGAAAATATTCGACGTGTCGGTCTTAACAACTTCTTCCAATACCTCGTACTTCGATGCGAGCGCACTCTTAACGTAACCGAGCGAATCGAAATTTACAGCTCCGCTTGACGATGCCTTTTCGGCAGCCTCACTGGAGGTCGCAAGTGATTTTCCGCAGTGTTCACACTTTCCAGCATCGCTCGCTACTTCACCTCCGCAATATGGGCACTTACCCTCTTTCTGTGCCCTTGCTTCGTCCGTCAAGTAAATAATCTTTGGGGCGTCTCCGGCAGCTGTTTGCCTTTTCTCATTTGCAGCGTTCGGTTCCATTTTATCCCTCCATTATCTTTGAGTACCAGCCTTGCAACTTGCATGGCTCGCATACTGCAACCCTGTGAGTCCAACCATCAAAGACTCGCGCAAGTTTTCTGCTCATCCAGATACTAGAAGCCATTGTCATGAGTTCCTGTTTAAGCCTGTTCACAGGACGCATTCTCATTTATCATTATCAGTTCCAGCCCACACTCAACGCCATATAAATCCTGGATTACATCATTCCCAAGGTACGGCTCGTCTATGAAAAAGTCAAGTTTCTCTTTTGGAAAAAATAACTTTTTGTCGGGCTACTCTTATTTCAGCGATTTGTCCTAAATGGAGTGTTTTCGCAGTTTATTTGACGTCAAATATGAGTCACCATTTTTATTGAAAAACGAATTAATGAATTTGACTCATTTGTGCAATCAATCCTTGGGCGTTTCACTCACAGGCAAACGGGATTACTCTGTCATTAGAGATAGTTCGCCAGGCGCTCGCCTTCGAAATGAGCACGTTTTTGGGAGAACTCGTCTTGCTTCTGACAGGCTTTGCATGATTTCAAAGGTCTTGAGAAATGCATAGCCATCAAAATACTGTCTCTTTTTCTTATGCTAATGTGATTAAATTCCTATTTGATCATTTTCGCTTCTGAGAGTTGAAAATTCTTGAAAGAAGGCAGTTGAAGACCCGGGAATATTTTAGAGATATTTAATGAATAATAGTGTTTATCATGCATCCGTCTTTCTAACTTTCATTGTCTTATCCATTTCGCGTTTTTCCCTTGTTTACGGGCAGGACACGACGCGCTCCTCTGTATTCAAAGACTACAGACCACCGAATTCGACGCAATTGATCAGGGCGTCTGATATTGAATACCAGCTTTGGGAAGGCTTCATGGTAGTCCACAAAGCGAACGAGGGTGACCCTGCGGCCCAACAGGAACTTGGACTCCGATATTTCCTCGGCAAGGGGTTTCCTGCGGACACGACAAAAGCCGCATACTGGATCGAAAAGGCAGCGAGGCAGAACATGTCCATTGCTCAATATAATTTCGGCGTTTTTCTCGACAATGGTTGGGGAGTAAAGTGGAATCCGTTCGAAGCCTACCGCTGGTTTAAAACCGCGGCAGATTACCACCTCCCCGAAGCTGAGTTTGTCATGGGTTTATTTTATACAGATAACCTGGTCGTGGCGCGCGACTGGGTAGAGGCATACAATTACGTGAAAGCTGCTGCTGATGCAAATTACGAACCCGCGCGTAAAGTGCTCCAGGAATTTATCAATAGGGGAATCACTGTTTCGAACGAGGCGGCCTCAATGCCTCCACGTGATTCGTCTTCTGCGAGGGTGTCCGCGGAGTCATTCAGCTCTGTCGAACCCGTTTACATTGACTTTGGAAAAGACACGACCACCCATGTGGATGACTTGACGCTCTTAAACGAAGCCTTCCACCAAGGAGATGAAGAATTCCGAAAAGCGCTCGGTGTGTCTAGAATGTTTGAGCCACAAGGTGATACAACGGGTATCGGTATAATCGAACGAGCTGCACAAAGCGGGATCCCCGAAGCGCTTGCGGTGCTCGGCCGCTGTTACGAAAAAGGTGTTGGTGTGCCGCGCGATAGAATTCTTGCTGCGGAACAATATCTTCGGGCGGCACGCTTAGATTCTCGTCGTGCTCCACTACTGCTTTTGAATCTTGTCCGCGAAAAGACTTTTCCTGAGGAAGTTGAAGCGCGAACTCGAAAGAACGACGACGATGCGGCATTCGTTTGGGCCGGCTTGGTTGAGCTTGGTTTAGATCAGCGAATACTTCAGGAACAGGCGTTCCATCTTCTTGTCGTTGCCGCCGACCATGGTAACATTCCTTCCCTCATCGAGCTCGGAAGATGTTATTTTACGGGACAATGGACGAAGCAGAATCCGGCCCTTGGCAACCAATGCTGGAAACGTGCTGTGATGGAAGGAAGTCGTGATGCTCAGATCAGGCTCTCCGCTGCGGAGATTTTATCGGACAGTTCGGGCTTGAATTCAGACAGCGTGCTGCCGATTGCGCGAGACATAGGCGATAAAGATCATGTTGAAAAAGCGGTTCGAACATTGGTTGTTGCATCTGATGAAGGATCATTGATCGGCCAGCTTGCGCTCGGGTATTGCTATGAACACGGAATCGGTGAGCCGCAAAACACGGCGGAAGCAGTTAGACTATATCGCAATTGCGCTCAGCGGGGTAGCAGAAGTGCGTACGACTCGCTGAAGCGACTGTATGATCAGTTAAGACCGAGCGATAAGGAGTTCGACGTATCCGGAGTAAACGGCGATTAATATTTCTTAATCGTAATTACTGCTGTACATTATGAATGAACCTTACCCATATCATGGCGTCTAAGATTATGATGGCACGCAGCGAGTTAAATATTAGTAGGGAGGTAGAGAGATGAAAACAATTTCAGCGTTCGCATTTTTCCTTCTCGTGTCAATCCTGTTCAAGTTTGGATATTCCGAAGCGTTTGCGCAAGGATCGACACCGCCAATCGCCGGCAGCGATTTAAATCGATTAGAATCTCAAGAGTTTTACGATTCGCAATTGAATCTTCTATGGGATGCAAATGACGCTCAATCAGACAGTCTTCTCGGCGTATTTTTCAACAACTGGAGACTCGAAACTCAAATCGTGGAAGAGCCTTTTTTCGATTCGCCGATAAGCAACGCGACAGCTTCGCTATTTACTTTTCTGCTGAACACAGATTTCCAGGTCTCTACTTATCCTTACAAGTATGCCGTCATCCAGGATCGTGTTGAAGCCACTATGCCATCATCGTCATGGTCCCCTACTAATGATGAAGAGTACACCCTGTTAAATTATCATCCGCAGTCCAGCGACCCGTTCCATCCGATTTATGTTATGTTGGATGGTAACTATAATGAAATGCTCTACGATTTTCTAGGGGATTGGTCTGAACTCAAAGCAGAGGGTATGCGGAACTTTTTCAAAAATTATGTGCCGATCGGACTCGATGCCGTTAGCTCCAATGGTCAAAATGATTGGTCACTGATCAGACACTGGTATACTCTTTCTTTTTCTTATGATCTTCAGGCGGCTAACGTCTCCGATCAAACACCATGGGGTACTGACACCTATGAATGTGTTGTGAATGCTTACGGCGAGTGGGAGAAAGTCCCGATCGCACCTATTGGGCCAACGCCTCTACCACCACCCGGGCCTCCTCCCGGCCCAACGCCCTATCCACCGCCCGGACCGCCGGGACCACCGCCTTCACCGCCGACTCCACCACCAGTGGTCGTAATTCATAATCCTCCTCCGCCAGCAGGACCACCGCCGCACCGAGAGCGTCCGTTGTCGCCGTCGACTCAACCTACAGCTCCGACGAATCCCAATCCGCCGACAAACCCAGTGGTGCGCCCGAGACCGATCAATCCGCCGGAGCATAATCCGGTCACTCCTCAAAATCCGAATTCGCCTGAACGTCGAGCGCCTACCTCACCGCCGCCACACGAGCCGCCACCACCGCAAAGCCCGCCGGAACGGCCGACACAGAATCCAACACGGGGAAACCAATCACCTCCACCGCAGAACCATGCTCCTACTGAGCGGCCTCGGACTGTTCAGCCGTCTCAGAATAATACGACGCCAAATCATGATTCTTCGCCGAAGTCTCCGCCTCCATCGGATAAAAAAGCACAGGATCAGAAGAAAGATCGACCGAGATAGTGGTTGCTGTATTGAGTTATGCCAGCCTTGTCAAAGTACCTGTTCACATCGACAAGGTTGGTTTTTCCTTCCGTTGATTCCGTCGTTTCTTGGAACTAAGTTGTTTGAGTTGACCACGATATAGAAGAGGGCTAAAGCTCTCTCGCTTTTGTGGTTGTCGTTGTCCCGACCTTGAGGTCGGGATCAATCATAACAAATCTTGATCTGTACCATGAAGAATAAGAATAATGTTCGCGCGACAATGGAATCCGATCTTTCTCAATTGACACTTCTGGGCAAGGGGACGAAGCCGCAGAAGAAACTTGAGACTTTTCCGAATCATCATCCCCGTCGTGATTATGTAGTGACTCTCCGAACCGGTGAATTTACTTGCGTGTGTCCGGCGACTGGACAGCCGGACTTTGGCAAACTGACCATCCAGTACATCCCGAATAAGAAGATCGTTGAGTCAAAGTCTATGAAACTATACCTCTGGTCATACCGCAACGAAGGTGTGTTCCATGAACATGTTGCGAATGTAATCCTCGATGATTTGATCGAGGCATTAGCACCGCGATGGTGTAAAGTGACGGCGGAGTTTGCGGTACGCGGTGGGATTTCAATTACAGTGGAAGCTGAGCATGGTAAGAAATGAGAGGCGACCCCGCGCCGGGGGAAAATACACTCACGCAGTTGAAGTATTCCTAACCGGTAAAGGATTTCTTTGACGCACGTGCCTGTGCTTAGGTAATGGTGTTTATCTACTTCATCAGGAGTAATTTCCTCACCGAAACAAATCTCTTTCCGTCGTTTCCGAATGCACTGATCCTGTAATAGTATGCTCCGCTGGCTAATCTATCCATGTTCACGGTTTCGTTATATCTTCCGGCATCCATTAGCCCGTAACTCCAACACTGTACTTTCTGCCCGAGCATGTTGTAAATCTCGAGCGTGACCCGCGATGCCTGCTTCAAATCGAATCGTATGGTTGTCGATGGGTTAAAAGGATTGGGATAATTTTGGTAAAGAGCGTACTCCTCCGGAACACCTACAGTCGCCTTTAGTGTTGTGAGATCTTTCGTAATTCCACCGGTTGTCACGCTTTGGATTTTGTACTGGTAAGTTGAACCAGATTTGACTTTCGTATCCATGAACGCGTAACTCCTGCCGACAGAATTCGTTCCCATCCCTTTCAGTGCATTGTTGCTTCGATAATTTGCAATCGGCATGAATGAAGCTATCCCCGGATCCTGGCGAAGGATATTGAAACCTGCATTGTTCACCTCAGATTGCGTCTTCCACGAAAGCGTGACCGACCCGAAGTCCGGCTTCGCAAGGAAGTCATTTGCTTGGACAACAAGCGAGGCATCCAAGCCGTTTGGATTCCCGCCCAATTCCAGGTCCCCAATCTGGATGGTGCCTCTGATAGAAAATCCCAGCACCCTTCGAACAGTAGCTCCCCATTTTGCGTTGTTCAAGTCGAAGCTAAGATTCCTGGCAAATGACTGCCAGCTTCCGTTTTTGATCTGGCTTCCAAGATAAAAAGAAATTGTATTGCCGGAACCAGTCGTCGTCTCCCCATCGCTCGAGAAATATTGCAGGTAGACGGAAGTCCCGTTTGAGTCAGTTACCCACACTTTCAACATAAAATCGGAACTCGACTTAACTTGTGCAGTGATTGTATTGGCGAGCCAGCGGCCGTACTTGTCAACGCCAAAGTCTAGACCGCCGGATGTGGATAGATTCATGGTTCGTGCATTAATTGTGGAATCAAAACCCACCGAGGTGGTTCCATTTCCTAACGTTGAAATCCAGCCATGGTTGAGTGGGGAATCACTGTAACTAAAATCATCTAAAACCAACGGATGAACGGCAAGCGAGAACGACTGAGTATCTGCATCGGCATGCTGGTCTCTAACTAGAATTGAAACCATATGCGTTATCGAATCCGTTGCAGGGGCAGTGCCGATGAGAATGCCGTCCGGAGACATGGATAACCAGTCCGGCCCACTGAGCTTAATATATTGCAGCGTATCGGTAAGGTATGATCCTGTAGCATAGACAGAATAGTAATATGTTGCATTAGGAGCGACTACCGTGTCGGGCGGTGAACTGATCTCGATTGCACCGATAGGATCTACGACATGGAGATTAAACGAAATTGAATCTTTGTCGCCGTGCTGGTCGCTCGCAACGATCGTTACCGGGAAGACACTGACGGAAGATGGGGCGATGCCTGAAAGAACTCCGGTGTTGCTAATCTGCAGCCATGATGGAGCGACGGACAGATTATAGGAAATGATATCACCGGGATAGACACTCGCGGTCTGTATTTGGCTGGAGTAGTTTGCATTATTTGCAACCATCGTGTCCGGCGAGGAAACTATTTTCAATTGAACGGGAAGCTTCTTTCGGAGATACATCCCGCTGATCTTCATGATACCGCCCTGATAGCACGTGCAAGCAACCGCTACGTTCATGGTCGAAACGTTCGAAGGTATGATGAGAGTTTGGTTCCCATTTACAGACTGCTGTA